>JAMWDD010000099.1 GCA_023818885.1 Candidatus Omnitrophota bacterium
GTGATGCGTTTAGGTTCTTTAGCGGTATGCGCCTTATTAAAGCAAAAAGGCTTTGAGCCGATATATCAATTAACCTGCCGTGATAGAAACCGCCTGGCGCTGCAATCAGATTTACTTTCTGCCGCAGCCCTGGGAATAGAAAATGTTTTGATTCTTACCGGCGACCACCCGACTTTAGGCGACCATCCGGAGGCAAAGCCAGTTTTTGATTTAGATTCGGTGCAATTGTTGGAAGTGGCAAGGGGATTGACACAGGGTCTAGATATGAAGGGTAATAAATTAGAAGGCACGCCGCCAAAGTTCTGTCTGGGAGCAGTGGTAAATCCGGGGGCAGACCCCTTAGAGCCGCAGATAATCAAAATGGAAAAAAAGATTGCCGCGGGTGCCGAATTTTTCCAAACCCAGGCAGTTTATGATATAAGAGTATTTGAAAATTTCTTAAGTAAGATAAAGCATCTTAAGACCACAATTTTAGCCGGTATAGTTTTATTAAAATCAGCAGCGATGGCGCGCTATATGAATAAGAATGTTGCTGGTGTATGCGTGCCGGATAATTTAATTAAAGAAATGGAAGAAGCAAAGGATAGAGTTTCAAAATCGATTGAAATTGCTAGCCGCTTGATTAAAGAATTAAAACCAATGTGTCAGGGTATCCATATTATGCCAATTGGTTGGGATAAAAATGTCCCTTTAGTTTTAGATGCATCTGGTTTATAACGGAGGAAACTTATGTCAGATATTGAACAAAAATCCATAGATACGGCCGCGCAGGAAGTTTTAAAAAAGGCAGAGGCGGAAAATATCCAGACAGTCTGGGATAGGTTAGAATCGCAGCAGCCACAATGCGGCTTTGGCATGCTTGGGCTTTGCTGTACGGTTTGTAATATGGGGCCTTGCCGGATTGACCCTTTTGGCGAAGGGGCACAGGCAGGTGTTTGCGGTGCAAATGCCGATACGATTGCCGCAAGAAATTTGGCGCGTAAGATTGCCGCAGGTGCATCTGCGCATTCTGACCATGGAAGGGATGTAGCGCATACACTTATGTTATTATCGGCAGGACATACACATGATTATGAAGTTTTGGATGTTGAGAAATTAAAGACCCTAGCTGTTGAATTTGGCATTGACATAAATAAGCCCAAGGAGCAAATTACCCAGGAACTGGCAGAAAAATTACTGAGGGAGTTTGGCCGACAAGAAGGAGAATTGGTCTTTACCAAACGCGCACCCAAGAAAAGGCAACAGACTTGGCAGAACTCCGGTATTACTCCCCGCGGGATTGACCGGGAGATCGTGGAAACACTACACACCACTAATGTAGGTGTAGATAATGACTATAAAAATCTTATTAAAACGGGCCTGCGCTGTGCATTGAGCGATGGCTGGGGCGGTTCAATGCTGGCTACAGATGTGCAGGATATTATTTTAGGCAGTCCCCAACCCATAAGAGGAAAGGTAAATTTAGGTGTATTAAAAGAAAATTGTGTAAATATTGTGGTGCATGGACATGAGCCGATTTTATCGGAAATGGCGGTAAAGGCAAGCAACGACCCCGAATTAGTAAAATTAGCGCGAGAAAAGGGTGCGGCGGGAATTAATTTAGCGGGTATCTGCTGTACCGCTAATGAGGTACTGATGCGCCATGGTATTGCGGTGGCGGGAAATTTTCTGCAGCAGGAATTAGCCATTATTACGGGTGCAGTAGAAGTAATGATGGTAGATGTGCAGTGCATTATGCCGGCCTTAAAAGAAGTTGCCAGTTGTTTTCATACCAAACTCATTACCACCAATCCCAAGGCGCGTTTTCCAGGTGTTGAGCATATTGAATTTCATCCTGATAAGGCCTATGAAGTGGCAAAACAAATTATAAAATTGGGCATTGATAATTTTGTAAATCGCAATAAAGAAAGGGTTAATATCCCAAAGCAGGAAATGGATTTGGTTGCTGGCTTTACCAAAGAGATTGTCTTTCAGATTTTGGGCGGCAGATACCGCGCCACCTATCGGCCTTTAAATGAGGCAATAATTTCCGGTAGGTTAAGGGGTCTGGCAGGTGTGGTGGGTTGCAATAATCCCAAGCAGACGCATGACCTTTTCCATACTACCTTAGTAAAAGAACTGATTAAAAAAGATGTTTTGGTCCTCCAGACCGGTTGTTCGGCGATTGCCTGCGCAAAACAAGGTTTATTGATTCCAGAGGCAGCCAAACTTTATGCGGGCAGAGGATTGCAGGAAATCTGCGAGGCAGTGGGAATTCCGCCGGTGTTACATTTAGGTTCTTGTGTGGATAATTCAAGGATTCTTACCGCCGCCTCCCACATTATTGAGGAAGGGGGCTTAGGTCAAGATTTATCCGATATCCCGGCAGCCGGCTGTGCCCCGGAGTGGATGTCAGAGAAGGCAATCACCATTGGCTTTTATTTTGTGGCCTCCGGCGTCTATACGGTTTTTGGCGCCAGCCCTTTTGCGACATTGGGCAGCCATAATCTTACTGATTATTTAACTAAGGGATTAGAGGGTGTAGTGGGTGCAAGATTTGAATTTTGTGATGACCCAATTAAAATGGCGGAATTGATGATTGCACATATTGATAAAAAGAGAAAGGCGCTGAACTTAAAGCCGGCAATGTATGAGTAAACAACTTTATTATGATATAAACAAGTGCTTAGGTTGTAGGTCTTGTGAGATTGCCTGCGCGGTGGCGCATTCTCAAAGTGGCGAATTATTCAAGGCAATAAAAGAGGAGGTTTTGTCTTTACCGAGAAAAAAAGTTTTCTTTGCCCAAGGAAAAAATTATCCGCTCTCCTGCCGGCATTGTGCAGAACCAAGATGTGTGGATGCCTGTATGGCAGCAGCTTTAACTTATGATAAAGAAAAAGGCATGGTTTTGCATGATGAGAAGCGCTGTGTGGGTTGCTGGATGTGTGTGATGGTTTGTCCGTATAGCGCAATCCGGCCAAATATTAAGACAAAATTACCGCTGCGCTGCGATAAATGTAAGGACAAGGATGAACCTGCTTGTGTTAAGGCCTGCCCTACCGCTGCGATAATCTGGCAGGAAGAGGTAGCGATATTGCGATGAAACAATTTATTATCATTGGAAATTCAGCCGCCGGGATTGCCGGTATTGAGGCAATCAGACAGAAAGATAAGAACTCAAAGATTGTGGTTATTTCTGATGAGGACTATCCGAGTTATTGTCGCTGTCTTATCTCTTATTATCTGGCAAAAGATATAAAAGAAGAAAATATTCTCTATCGCACCCAAAATTTCTATCAGGAAAATAATATTGAGTTATTACTGAATAAAAAAGTCATTCGGGTTGAGCCGAAAAAAAATTACATTATTTGCGAGGATAAAACAAAAATAGGTTATGATACACTTTTAATTGCTACCGGCGCACGCCCCAAATTTCCTGAGATAAAAGGCATCAAAAAAAGGCATGTCTTTGGTTTCCGTACGATTAAAGATGCCGAAGATATCGAAGGGCTGTTGGCTGTGACAAAAGCCGCCTGTGTTTTAGGCGGTGGCCTTATTGGCCTTAAGGCCGCATATGCCTTGAAGAAAAGGGGAGTGGATGTAAAGGTGGTAATTAAATCTGGACAAGTTCTTTCTCAGATATTAGATTTTTG
>JAMWDD010000011.1 GCA_023818885.1 Candidatus Omnitrophota bacterium
ATAGATACAAAATTTCAGGTTCTACCCTACACAAACTTATTTGGCGAGTTTGCCGCCAGCACCTTTAAGGTAGATGAGGCAAATGGTATTGAGACATCTTTTGATGGCCTGGCAGCAAGTATCGGCATAGATTTTAAAGAACCCAAAGAATTAGAAAAAGGTTTTTACCGCAGCCGGCTTTATGTTGCTTATTTAGATGAGGGCTTTTATCCGGGTTTATCCAATTACCGTTTTAGCCGGCGCGATGACCCCTATTGGTCAAGAAACATATGTTTTGGTAAATTCAATCCAGAAGATGAAGCGATAATTTGGGGTGATGGCATAGATAGAGCAAGGATGGCGGTTGGATTTAATACAGGGATAAAATCATTGAATGAGCGGTTAGATACGCGTTTTGATTTAAGAAATGTGCATAACGACTCCGGAGATTATATAGAAACCGTAGGCAGGTTAGAATCCACTTATAAGGTAAGCGATAAATTAACTTCCAAGGTCCTTGCCTATTACCAGCATCTGCCAAAGACAGAAGAAAATATTGACCCCATAATTTATACCAAGACGATGTATTCCATTACGGATTTCTTTTCCGAAGATGATACCCATCCTTTTAATGACGATATTGAAGCGGATAAAGACCCTTCGGTGGGTTCATTTGGAGTGGGTTTAAAATACGATTTAACCACAACTGTTTCCTTAGAAGGAATTTTCACGCGCACCAATGATCCTTTAGATTTTCCGCGCAATCTCTTAAATGATTTCTATGTTACTGATGAGATAATTGATGGCGTGGTCTATGACAAGGTTGTGCCTTTTCTTTACGACCAATATTATTTCGGCTTACCTCCTTATGATTATTATAATATTTACAAGGCAAAATTTATCTGGCAACCCTGGCCAGACAAACTTAAGTTGACCTTAAGTTATACCAAAAACGAAAATAAATTCTCCACCGGCATAGATGATAATGTGAATCATATTGGGTTTGAATTGGATTATACCTTAAATAAAAAATGGGACTTCTGGGCGAAATATACATATGCAAAGATTGTGGATTTGTATGAATTAATCGCAAATGATACTTATTTATATGCGGGGCATAATAATGTGTTTTTAGGTGTAAGATATAATTTAAGAAAAGACGAAAGTTTTACGCTTCTTTTCGGAGAATTCGTTGGTTATGATAATGAATATTTAGATACCAATTGGACACTTTCAAGTCTAGATACGCAACATCTTTTTAGGTTCTTTTATCGCAAGAAATTTTGAATTCAGGGCAATTTGCCTTGACAAAACACAATATATTGTGATATAATTCCTGCAATATACAATAAAAAGTATAGCCACGGAGAAGGGAATAACCAGATGAATTCGTTTAACTTCAGAAATGAAGAACTTTCGGAAAGGGAAAGAAGGAACCTATTGATTTTAGAGAGTTTAAGACGCCACGGTCCATTAAGCCGGCCAGAGATTTCTCAAGATATCGGGCTGAACGTCGTGACAGTTTCCAATTATATTGATGAACAGATAAAACGCAACCTTGTCTTTGAAAAAGAACTTGATGTTTCTGAGGGTGGAAGGCGGCCGGTATTATTGGATTTAAATGCAAGTGCTGGTTATGCCATTGGCGTGGGACTAAATTTGTTAAATGTTGTAGGTGTTCTGATGGATTTAAAAGGAAACATTCTCACCAAGACTTCCCTTGAGCGACCAGGGGCCCACGTAAAAGAAATTGTGGATTGTATTTTACAGGTTATTCGTGAAATTTTAAGACGAGCTAAGGAGCAGGCGCCGGATATAAAAGGTATTGGTGTGGGTATCGCAGGTTTAGTAAATAAAAAAGATTCATCGGTTTATTGGCCAGAGCGAGTAGGTAATAATTATGTATACGCCTCGGTCAATCTTCCTTTGAAGAATCTTTTAGAAAAAGAATTCGGCCTGCCGGTAATCATTGAAAATGATGCCACCAGCGCCTGTTTTGGTGAACAATGGATGGGTCTGGAGCCAGAGGTAAAAAATATTATCTATATGTATTCGGGTGTGGGCTGCGGCATAATGTTAAATGGAGAAGTTTATACGGGGCTAGATGGTTATGCGGGAGAATTGAGTATTCATAATTATAAAGAAACCAATACCTTTCATTGCGGCCTGGGTAATCCCTGTTTTTTAAGACGTTGGGAGATAGATCTGGGGATAAGAGAGGATTTTATAAAGAAACAAAAGAGAAAGCCAGCGGAGATGAGCTTAAAGGAAATCTTTAATCTTGCCAAAAATAACGACTCTATCGCCTGCGAAGTATTAGATTTGGCAGCCCAGCGACTGGGAATAAAGGTTGCTTTTTTAGTTAATTTGCTTAATCCTGAGGTAGTGGTGATTGGGGGAGGCCTGGAAGAGGCAGGAGAGGCCTTTTTAAATAGGATAAGAGATACGGTTAAGGACTGGGCATTTAGAGAAACTACCCAGAACTTAAATATAACTTATTCAAAATTAAGGGAAAACTCTGTTGCCTGCGGCGCCGCGAGCCTGGTGGTAAGAGGGGTATTTGCGAGTATTTAAAAGGGAGGATATAGGTGGAACAGAAAAGAAGATTGATTTTAATTGGTGCAGCTTTAGTTATTTTGATAGTGGGTTTTTTAGTGATGCAGCTTTATACCGCCAATCAAAAATTGACTCAGGAGAATACCGCTTTGGCAAAGCAGATGAATTCACTTAAAAAGAAAAATGAATCGCTAGAAAGTGAGCTTCAATATGCCCAGAAAAAAGCTTCTGACCTGGGTGAACAACTTTCTGCAGTGCAAAGAGATTTGAATAGATTTCAAGAAGTAGCAAGGGAACGGGATGAATTGCAGAGAAAATACGAAATAGTCACAAAGGAAAAAAATGAATTGGCAGATAAATTGGCAAAGATGAGGTCAGTTGAGGTTAGCCGGCCTGCCGTTACGGCGCCTCCGGTTAGCGGGCTGGGTGAGGATGTTTACTGGGCAAGTATTTTAAAGGAAAAGACAAATCTTGAGGTGTCCCTAAGCAAAATAAAAGATGAACTAAAAGCCCTTAAGGTAAAATTTGATGAGCAGCAAAAGATAAAGGCGACATTGGAATCAGAGATTAAAAATTTAAAAGAGATAGAAATTAAGAATCTGATAAACGAAAAATCAGATTTAGAACGCCGCCTTGCCTATAGTGAAAGGACGATTGATTCTCTGTCTATGGAATTGGTAAGAGAAAAGAAAGACAACCGCAAACTCAAAGAAGATTTAAAGGCTATCGGAGAAGAAAAAGAGGCCTTAAGAAAACAGATGGAGATTTTGCGAAAGCAAATAGCCGATTTGGATAATCAGATAAAGACTTTGAATGACAATAAAGCTGTTTTAGAAGACAAATTAGAAAAGATAGAACTCGCCAAGCAGGATTTGGAGAAGCGCGTGATGGCAGTCAATGCATTGTTGGATGAGAAGACAAGCGAAATCATGGATTTAAAGCAGAAACTCGATTTAATTAAGCAAGAACAAGGTCTGTTGCCAGAAGAAAAACCTCGGCCACCCCAGGCCTCGGTAGAACTTCCGCCTATTGTGGTTAGGCCGTCGGCTGGCTCTTCCGCTCTTCCAGTCAAAAAAGAAATATCGGGTAAGATAGTGGAGATAAATCACGTTAATAACTTTGTTATTTTAGATATCGGTGAAGACGAGGGTGTAAAACCAGGAACGATTTTGAACGTATATAGAGGTAATAATCGTATTGCTACTTTAGAGGTAATCCAGACCAGGAAAAGCATTTGCGCAGCGGATATAAAACAGGTAACTCAGACAATTAAGGTAGGCGATACGGTAAAACAATAAAATAGCCCTCACTCCTGCCTGTTTTACAGGTCAGGTTCATATCTTATGGTAAAAAGACCGCAATCGCAGGTCGTTTCGATTAATGAAGTGGCAAAATTAGCTGGGGTCTCAATTACCACTGTATCTCGGGTAATCAATAAGTTTCCCACGGTAAAGGAGAAAAACCGTCAAAAAGTATTGGAGGCGATAAAAAAATTAAATTATCATCCCAGTCCGGTAGCGCAAAGATTAGCCACAGGAAGGACGAATGTGATTTCGCTGGTGATGCCACGTTACGAAGGAATATTCTATTCTTTTTATGCACTTGAATTAATAAAGAGTATCGGAAATATGTGCAGTGTTTTGAAACTCGATTTATTATTGCGTCTGGTAGATGGGGCATCACCTTTAAATCTAAGGGGTATAGGCGGAGTTATCTTTGCGGATATCATTGGTAACCGAAATCAAGTCCTTCAGGCCTTGGAAGAGAAGGTCCCGGTGGTAGTTATTAATAATTTTGTCCAGGACCTTGAAGTTAACTGTGTGGCTATTGACAATTTTGGCGGTGGAAAAGAGGCCACAAAATATTTAATACAACTGGGGCATCGACGCATCGCGCACATCGCCGGCGATGTGGTTACACAGGCAGCGGCCCTGCGTCTTGAAGGTTATAAAGAGGCCTTAAAAGAAAATAATATTGAAATTAAAGAAGATTATATTTTTAAGACCGACTACTCCCGGGCAAAGGCAAGGCAGGCAGCAGAAAAGATATTGAATCTTCAGCCCGCGCCGTCGGCAATATTTGTT
Organism: Candidatus Omnitrophota bacterium; assembly: GCA_023818885.1. Lineage (GTDB taxonomy): Bacteria > Omnitrophota > Gorgyraeia > Gygaellales > JAMWDD01 > JAMWDD01. The sequence continues at coordinate 4,620 of JAMWDD010000011.1, forward strand.
GCCTCGGATACGATGGCCTTAGAGGTTATGGCCGTGGCGTTAGAAATGGGAAGACAACTCCCGCGCGATTTATCTCTGGTGGGTTTTGATGATAATCCAGTCAGTCTGTATGGCCCGGTTGCCCTCACCACGGTAAGACAACCGTTAATAAAGATGGGCGAAGAGGCAGTGAAGCGCCTGAATACCCTGATGTCAGGGAAGGAAATGACCGTAGAAAAGATTGTTTTGCCTACGGAATTGGTGATAAGAGAATCTTGCCAGAGAGTTTAAAGAGGTGGTGGAAAAATGTTTTGGTTTAGATTGAGGATGTATTTTTTGGTGGTTTTGATGTTCGCCATTATTTATGCAGTTGTTTTTATGGTCTCTTATTCTTTGGGGTTAAGGAGTTTCTATTTTTATCTGGTTTTGTCGTTAGCCGTGGTATTCCTACAATATATGTTGGGTCCAAAACTCATTGAATGGACGATGCGTGTGCGTTATTTAAAAGCCGGAGAACTGGTGCATATTCAAAATATGATAAAAGATTTAGCCATGCGCGCCGGAATACCCCAGCCGCGCCTAGGTATCTCCAGTATATCTTTACCCAATGCCTTTGCCTTTGGTCGCAGCCGCTCGGATGGTCGCGTCTGTGTTACGGAAGGAATCTTGCGGCTGTTAAACGAGAAGGAATTAAGGGCGGTTTTAGGCCATGAGATATCCCACATCAAAAATTATGATGTATTAACACTTACTTTGCTTTCTATCATCCCTTTAATTTTGTATCGTCTTGCCTGGCAGATGATGTATATGGGTGGAGGCAGCCGGCAAAGAAGAGAAGGGGCTTTAGCGGTTTGGTTAATCGGGATGCTGGCCTTTTTAGCATACTTTATCACCAATCTACTTGTGCTTTATGCCTCACGTATCCGGGAATATTTTGCTGACCGCGGTTCAGTATCTTTAGGTAATCCCCCTCACGAACTTGCCTCTGCACTCTATAAACTGGTTTATGGTAGTTCTCGCACACCCAGAGAATATATACATCAGATTGAAGGGCTCAAGGCCTTTTTTGTAAATGACCCATCTTCTGCCCTAAAGGAATTGAGAGAATTGAAAGAATTAGACGCTAATTATAGCGGAACGATTGACCGCGAAGAACTGGCCTCTTTAAGAAACAAAACCGTGCGTTTAAGTACTTCCGAAAAGTTCTTAGAGCTTTTAAGTACGCATCCGAATATGTTAAAGCGCATAAAACAATTGTCTAGATGGGGATAAATTTTATTAATGGGGGAGGTTATATGCAAATCAAACTTTCTGAAAACTCTTTAAAGGTGCTACAGAAGCGCTATCTTAAGAAAGATGCGCAAGGTCAGGTGATTGAAACTCCCGAAGAGATGTTTCGCCGCGTTGCGCATGCAGTTGCGTATGCAGATAAACTCTATAATAAAACTCATGCTGAGGTCTCTGAGACAGAAGAATTGTTTTACAATATGATGACGAGTTTGGAGTTTATGCCCAATTCACCCTGCCTGATGAATGCAGGCAGAGAATTGGGGCAGTTATCCGCCTGTTTTACCTTGCCGATTGATGATTCTATGGAGTCTATCTTTGAGAGTCTTAAGGCAACCGCAATGATTCATAAAAGTGGCGGGGGGACGGGTTTTTCTTTTTCTCGCCTGCGGCCAAAAAATGCAGTGGTAAAGACAACAGGGGGTATTGCCTCCGGTCCGGTTTCCTTTATGAAAGTTTACGATGCAGCCACCGAGGCAATAAAACAGGGGGGGACGCGTCGGGGTGCCAATATGGGGATTTTACGTGTTGACCATCCGGATATTTTGGAATTTATTACCTGCAAGGAAGATAGCAAACAGATCACAAATTTTAATATCTCAGTGGCGCTTACCGATGATTTTATGGAAAAACTAAAAGATGCGCAGGATTATGATTTGCTTGACCCCCATACCCAGAAGAAAGTCGGGAAACTAAATACAAAAGAGGTATTTGATTTAATCGTCAAACAGGCGCATAAAAATGGCGAGCCAGGTGTGATTTTTATTGACCGGATGAATGCATTCAATCCTACGCCTAAATTAGGTAAGTACGAATCCACAAACCCCTGTGGAGAACAGGTGCTCCTACCTTATGAAAGTTGCGACTTAGGTTCAATCAATCTCTCGCGTATGTATAAAGAAGGAGGAGGGGTTTATGAAATAGATTGGGATAAACTTAAGAGGGTAACGCGGCTGGCGGTACATTTTCTGGATAATATAATTGATATAAATAAATATCCGCTTCCCCAGATTGAGAAAGCAACCAAGTTAACGCGTAAGATTGGTCTGGGTGTTATGGGCTGGGCAACGCTTTTGATTCGTTTGGGCATTCCCTATGATTCAGAAGAAGCGCTTAATCTGGCTGAAGAGGTGATGTCATTTATTTTAAAAGAAGCAACCAAAAAATCTCAGGAGATAGCCAAGGAGAAGGGGGTATTTCCCGCTTTTAAAGGAAGTATCTACGATAGAAAAGATAATCCTTTGCGTCTGCGCAATGCCACTTTAACTACCATTGCGCCTACCGGCACCATCAGTATTATTGCCGGGCCTTGCTCTTCCGGAATTGAACCATATTTTGCGTTTTCTTACTATCGCAATGTAATGGATAATGATAAGTTAGTGGAAGTGGAACCGTTCTTTGAGGAGATCGCGCGCAAACGCGGTTTTTATAGCCGCCAGTTGATGGAAAAGATTGCAGAATCCAGTTCTATCCAGAATATTGAAGGTATCCCTCCGGATGTAAAAAGGATATTTGTTACTGCCCACGATATCTCTCCAGAATGGCATGTCCGGATGCAGGCAACATTTCAAAAATATGTGCATAATGCAGTATCAAAGACAATAAACTTTCCTTATGAGGCAAGTGTTGAGGATGTCAGGAAGGCATATCTATTGGCTTATGAACTAGGTTGCAAGGGGATTACGGTTTATCGCGATGGAAGCCGGGAAAAGCAGGTGTTGAATGTTTCCCGAAAAGAAACCAAGCCAGCGGCGATTGCGCCGCTTAAGAGAGAGATTGCACCCCGTCCGCGACCGGAGGTAATTTCTGGCACAACCACAAAGGTAACCACGGGATGCGGTAATTTATATGTGACCATAAATGTTGATGAGCACGGCAAACCCTTTGAACTCTTCACCCAGATGGGTAAGGCCGGTGGTTGCGCAGCATCACAGTTAGAGGCAATCGGAAGATTGGTGTCCTTGGCTTTCCGCTCAGATATAGAGGTAAAATCTATAATTGAGCAATTAAGGAATATCCGTTGTCCTTCGCCTTCTTGGGAAAAGGGAGGCCGCATATTTTCCTGCGCAGATGCTATTGCCCGCGTCATTGAAAAAAGGCTTCTTTCTGAAGTCCCGAAGCAGGTTTTAATTTCTACTGTCACTTCGCTTGATTCTGGACAAAGCCCACCTTTACAGGATTCAATTTCCTCAGGCCAAGATTTAGAGGATGAGATTATCAACATTGTTGGCGTTTGTCCGGATTGTGGCGGAGCGCTGCGCCATGAAGAGGGCTGTGTTAAATGTCAGGCCTGTGGATACAGTAAGTGCTAATATAAAATTAAAATATTAAAATCCAAAAATTAAAAGTTTCATATTTAGTTTATGAGAAAGATTCTTTATATTGTTCTTGACGGTTTGGGAGATTTGCCACTTCCGGAATTAGATAATAAGACTCCTTTAGAGGCAGCGTTTAGTCCTCACCTTGATTCCTTGGCGCAAAAAGGAAAGACTGGCTTAGTTTATCCGGTAGATAGAGGGATTGCTCCGGAGTCAGATATTGCGGTGATAAGTTTGCTCGGATACGATGCGCAAAGATATTATACGGGCAGGGGCCCTTTGGAGGCCTTTGCCGAAGGTCTGGCAATAAACGATGGAAATCTGGCTTTGCGGGTTAATTTTGCGACGGTTGAGTCCGATGGCCGGACGATAAAAGACCGTCGCGTGGGCAGGAATTTAACTACTGAGGAAGCAAGTGCTTTAGCCAAAGAGGTAAATACAAAGGTTACCTTATCAAACGCAACCTTTGAATTTAAAAATACCATCGGACATCGCGGGGTGTTGGTGATCAGAGGGATGCGTTCAAAATTATCCGGCTGGATTTCTAATACCGACCCCGCCTATGAGCGGGAAGGGGTATTTGGCGTAGCAAAGGAGAGTTTTTCTAACCTGGTTGAGGAAGCGCATCCCCTTGCGGGCTATGAAAATTCACGCCAAGCCCAAGAGGCGGCTTCACTTCTAAATGAATTTACACAAAAATCCCACAAAGTCCTTAGTGATTCTTTGATAAATAAAAAGCGAATCTCTGAAGGTAAGTTGGCGGCAAATATAATTTTGTCCCGTGATGCCGGAGATCAACTGCCCAAATTCCCCCAAATAAAAGACCTTTATAACTTAAGATTCGGTTCTTTTGTTCAGATGCCCGTAGAAAGAGGAATTGCCTTATTAACCGGTATGGAGGTTATTGAGGTTCCTGCTTCAACCGGGCATTTGGATGTGGATTATCCGGTCTGGGCAAAGATTGCCTTAAGTGCAATTAAGGAATACGATGGGATATATGTTCATATCAAAGGCCCGGATGAACCTGCACATGACGGAGATTTTAGGAAGAAAAAAGAGATAATTGAATTAATTGATAAATTCTTTTTTGGGGTGCTTATTCCCAAGATAGATTTTAAAAATACCCTTCTTTGCGTAACCGCAGATCATTCTACCGCCTGTAGCAAAAAGGCACATACATCAGATCCTGTCCCTCTCTTAATCTCTGGCGCAGATATTGAGGCAGACGGCACTTTAAGTTTTAGCGAACAAGCAGCACAGCACGGTTCATTGGGAGAATTAAAAGGCCGCCAGATCATACCTCTCCTTGTAAAGTTTGCAAAAGAATAGTAAAAGATGGAGCAATACGATGTCATTGTGGTTGGTGCAGGTCATGCCGGCACTGAGGCAGCCCTGGCTTGTGCTCGTCTGGGTTGCCGGACTTTGCTGGTTACCTTAAAATATTCTACCATTGGTCTTATGTCTTGTAATCCGGCCGTGGGCGGTGTGGGTAAGGCACAATTGGTAAGAGAAATTGATGCCTTGGGCGGTGAGATGGCGCGCGCCACAGATGCCTGCGGAATTCAATTTAGAATGCTCAATGCCTCTAAAGGGCCGGCGGTACAATCCTTAAGGGCGCAGGTAGATAGAAAGAAATACAAGGATTATATTCAGTATGTCCTACGCCGACAAAAAAATCTCACCATAAAAGAAGAAGAGGTTACAGGAGTTTTGGTCAAGGATAGATTATGCATCGGCGTCAAAACCAGAAGCGGCTCAATATACAGTAAGGCCGTTGTCATTAGCCCGGGGACTTTTTTAAACGGCTTAATTCATATTGGATTAAGGAATTTTGCCGGTGGCAGAATTAATGAAGAACCAGCAGTTTCGCTCTCTAACAATTTAAAGGAACTTGGTTTTAAAATTTTAAGGTTTAAAACCGGCACCTGCGCCCGGCTTGATGGCCGGACCATAGATTTCTCGAAACTAAAGATACAAAGTCCGGATTTTCCGCCACAACCATTTTCCTTTTCTACCAAGGTATTAAAACTAAAGCAGATTAACTGTTATATAACTTACACCAATGAGAAGACACATGAGATTATCCGCGCAAATTTAAATCGCTCGCCCCTTTATACCGGGATTATAAAGGCAACCGGCGTAAGATATTGCCCTTCTATTGAAGACAAAGTCGTAAAATTTCCTGAGCGCAGCCGACATCAGATATTTTTAGAGCCAGAGGGTTTGGATACGTATGAGATTTATCCTAACGGTCTTTCTACGAGTCTACCCGAAGATGTGCAGGAGAAGATGCTACACTCAATTGAGGGTTTAGAGAAGGTAAAAATTGTCCGTTATGGCTATGGCATTGAACACGATGTGGTGAGCCCTGTGCAAAATTATCCTACTTTAGAAACAAAATTGATTTCAAATCTATATCTGGCGGGTCAGATTAACGGCACTACAGGTTATGAAGAGGCAGCTGCCCTGGGTTTAATCGCCGGAATAAATGCTGCATTAAGGATAAAAAACAAGCCGCCATTTATTTTAGATAGAGCCACCAGTTATATTGGAGTTTTAATCGACGACCTCGTAACCAAAGGGACAAATGAGCCCTATCGGATGTTTACTTCGCGGGTGGAGTATAGGCTTATCTTGCGTCAAGACAATGCCGATTTGAGATTGAGTAGGATGGGTTTTGAAATCGGATTATTAGATAAAAAGGCCTATGATTTGGTGCGAAAAAAAGAAGCGCAGATAAAAGAGGGGTTAAGGTATTTAGAGAGTAAAATTAAGCCGCACGAAAAATTAAATAAAAAACTTATGGATTTGGGCACATCGACTTTAAAGAAGGTAGTAAGTTTTAAGGATTTGCTGAAACGGCCCCAGGTAAGCATAGAAGACCTAAAGATATTTATCCCTAAATTAAAACAAATTTCTCCTTCTGCCCAAAAAGAAATTGAGACGGAAATAAAATATGCCGGTTTTATAGAAAGACAATTGAAAGAAGTAGAGAGATTTAAGAATTTAGAAAAGATTAAGTTAAGTCTGTCTCTAGATTTTAACCAAATAGATGGCCTTTCCCGAGAGATAAAAGAGAAATTGACCCAAGCAAGGCCACTTTCCTTAGGCCAGGCAAGTAGAATTTCTGGCGTTACACCCGCAAGCCTATCGGTCATTATGGTTTATCTTAAAAAGATAAAGGCCATTTAAATCGTGCGCAATAATCATTGACAATGTTAAAATCTCGGATAAAATTAAAATAATTAAAATTAATTTCGGTATGGCAAAGATAACAAAAAGAGAAACCTGGGGTTCGCGCTTGGGCGTGATTATGGCAGTAGCCGGTTCTGCCGTTGGTCTGGGAAATTTCTTAAGATTTCCCGCAAAGGCAGCGGCTAATGGCGGGGGTGCTTTTATGATTCCTTATTTTATTGCACTCATATTTTTAGGCATACCGCTGATGTGGATTGAGTGGACACTCGGCCGTTACGGTGGTGGTTTTGAGCATGGAACTGCACCCGGTATATTTCATACCCTTTGGCAGAAAAACCGCTTTATAAAATATTTTGGCGTTATCGGTATCTTTGGGCCTTTGGTTATTTTTATCTATTATACCTATATAGTATCTTGGACCCTTGCCTATAGTTTTTTTGCTCTCAGCGGTAAATATATGTCCATAAATAATCAACAGGCAATGCAAGCATTTTTAAGAGGATTTCAGGGTTTGGAAAAAAACGAATATTTTAGAAGCATTGGCTGGGCATATCTATTTTTTATAATTACCTTTATCCTCAATATCCGCATTATTTATTATGGCATAAAGGGAGGGATAGAAAGATTGTGTAAAATTGCGATGCCTTTGTTGTTTGTCTTTGGTATTTTATTAATGTTGAGGGTAGTTACTTTAGGCACGCCTGATATGAGTAAACCAACTTGGAACGTTTTTAATGGATTCGGATTTCTATGGAATCCAGACTTTACCGCCTTAAAATCCGCGAAGGTTTGGCTGGAAGCAGCCGGTCAAATCTTCTTTACTTTGAGTGTGGGTATCGGTGTAATTTTGACCTATGCCAGTTATTTATCTAAAGGTAACGATATTGTGCTTTCGGGATTATCTGCAGTGAGTACCAATGAATTTGCGGAGATAATATTGGGGGGGAGTATTATTATTCCCGCTGCCTTTGTATTTTTTGGGCCTTTTGATATTCAGAATATTGCCAGATCCGGCGTATTCAATTTAAGTTTTGTCACGATGCCTTTAATTTTAAACAAATTGCCTCTGGCAGCAATTTTCGGATTTTGCTGGTTTTTCCTTTTATTCTTGGCGGGAATAACCTCCTCCGTATCTTTGGCTCAGCCGGCAATCGCATTTTTAGAAGATGAGTTTGATATTGGCAGAAAAAAGGCCGTGACTATATTTGCGATTATTACCTTTATTCTGTGCCAGCCGGCAATATTTTTCTTGGGTAAAGGCGTAGTAGATGAACTGGATTTTTGGGGAGGGACATTTTTCTTGGTTTTATTTGCTACGGTTGAGACGATTCTTTTTGCCTGGGTCTTTGGTATGGAGAATGCCTGGGATGAAATTCATAAAGGTGCGGATATGGCTGTTCCCAAAGTTTATAAGTTTATCATTAAGTACATTACGCCTTTATTCTTATTTTTTATTTTGGGGATGTGGTTTTATCAGGAATGGCTGCCGATAATCTTTATGAGGGGAGTCAGTGGCGCCAATCGTTATTTTATCTTAGGCACAAGGATAGGATTATTAATCTTATTTTTTATTCTAGCAGTTTTGGTTAAGATTGCTTGGAGAAAGAGAAAAAGATGAATATCTTTGGCTGGATTTTTATCATTTTTTCTTGGGGTTCAATAATTACCCTGATGATATTTTGTTTCTATAAGATTTTTTCAAAGAAAGTGATAAAGTAGATTGGGCTATTTAGCAAATATCTTATCTTTCTTAAGTTTGGCCTGCGCATTTGGGTCAATAATTTTTTCCCTGGAAGAGCATTTTACCTTTGCTTCCTGGGCAATAATTTTTTCGGTAATTATAGATGGCTTAGATGGCCAGATTGCCAAAAGATACAAATTAACGAGTGAATTTGGCAGAGAATTGGATTCTTTGGTAGATGTAATTGCTTTTGGGATTGCGCCTTCGGTTTTAGGTTATATATTTATTTACCGCGATTTTTATCTCTCGGCATCCCTGACATTATTTGTATATTTGTTCTGTAGCGTATTTAGACTGGCGAAATATAATGTTACTCCTAAGACAAAATTAGTTAATTATTTTTATGGCCTACCCACCACAGTAAGCGGTGGAGTGCTTGCTTCTTTTATCTTAATTTATAGAAAGAAACTGGGAGTTTCTGTGCCTTATTATTTTCAGTTGGCGTTCATTGCTTTGGTTTTAGCGCTTGCTTTTTTGATGATTTCGCGCGTAAGGTATCTAAATCTGGATGGAATAAAACAGATATTTGGTAAAAAGCTTAAGTTAATTTTTGTTTTTCTGTTCATTCTTTTTGTTTTGGCGGCTTTTTTTAGAAAAATCGGAATTACTACTTTTTTACTTTTTTATTTGTATCTGATATTTTCTCCTTATCTGGTAAGGAGATTAGAGTAAATTGCCGAGGTAGCTCAGTGGTAGAGCGCAGCCCTGAAAAGGCTGGCGTGGTGAGTTCGATTCTCACCCTCGGCACTTTTCTTTTAGAGTATTCTCACCCCACAAAAAGATATTTATTTTTCATTTATAATAGTCCATTTCATTTTTAAATCTAAATTGGACATTTTAGAACGAATTACATTAAAAATTTCTCTGATTTATAAGGGATTTAATAAGTAGTAGAGAATTTTTGAGATATTTTTTATTGCCAATATACAAAAAGGAAGAGATGAGTGTAGGAGATATTATTATTTTAAAGAATGACCTTGCAAATTGTATAAAATATGTTATACTTTAAATAGAAAATTAGGTTAAATTTATCTACTGATAAAGGCAAACCATTGGTAACAATGGGACGCAAAGCCACCGGCCCCGAATGTTCGGGGTAGCGGGGTTGCCAAAGAGATAAAAGGAATTTAATCCCAAGGTTACTCGTGTTGCCTTGGGATTTTTATTTAGGGACAGACCCTGCCAAATAAGTTAAGAGGTGTTGAGAAGGGGCCTGTCCCCAAGGAATAGGCAATGAAGATTATAAAACTCAAAGACATACTGCCAAAAGAATTAAAGGATAAGATAATCTCAAGAAGAGGTAATTGCGTGAAGATTGATTTCTCGGATTATACCTATGTGCGCGTTACTTTGATTTATTATTTAAAAGATGAGGTTTATATTTTTAGAGTTACGCAGAGAATAATGAAACCAATAGATGAGGCGTAAGATGAAACTCAAGCGCTACACAAAATTAGTTGCCTTTCGGATTTCTCCGGAAATGAAAGAGATGATGGATGAGATGGCTTTTAAGATGCATCTCACTGAAGGAGAACTAATTAGGGATGCCTTAGATAAATATTTGGAGATGCGGGTTAAGGGACTAAAAAAAAAGAGGCAGAAGATGAAAAATAAATTTCTCCATCACCTCTTATGCTTATTATTATCGCTTTTTCTAGTGCTGGGGCCGGAGGTAAAACTCTTTGCCCTGCCCCAAGGCCAGACCGTGGTAAGCGGAAGCGCAAGCTTTAGTCAACCGGATGTAAATACCTTAAATATCCAAACCTCCGATAAGGTCATCTTGGAGTACAATAGTTTTAACATTGATGTAGGAGAAGTAGTGAATTTCTTACAGCCCTCCAGTTCTTCTGTTGCCTTAAACCGCGTGGTGGGTATAGACCCAAGTTCAATCTTTGGAACATTAACTGCCAATGGCAATATCTTTCTGATTAATCCCAATGGCATCCTCTTTGGCGCTACAGCGAATATCAATGTCCATGGCCTGGTTGCCTCAACTTTAGATATTACCAACGAAGATTTCTTAGCCGGCAACTACAAGTTCCTGCAGGACCCGGCCAAGGATTTATCTTCCGTAACCAACTTAGGAGTTTTAACAGCTGCAGAAGGCGGTTATGTAGTGCTGGCAGCTCCTCAAGTAGAGAATAAGGGTGTAATCCAGGCCAACTTAGGTACGATTGCGCTTGGCTCAACCCAGGGCTTTACTATTTCTTTATCCGGGGACGAACTTATCTCCTTTGCTGTAGATGAGGCAGTATCGCAGGAATTAGCCGCCTACTTGAATAACTCCGGCACACTCAAGGCAGACTCTGGAACCATCCTCTTAGAGGCAAAAGTGGCTGAAGATATTGTCAATGCGGTAGTAAACAACGATGGGCTTATTGAAGCAAATACCCTCGTCCAAGATAAGGAAGGAAATATCAAACTTACCACAAACACCAGTTTTACCAACTCGGGTACCCTGCGTGCCAATGCTGCGGATTATACAAAAGCCGGAAACATAGAAGTTAGAGCGGGAAAAACTTTAACCTTAGCCCCCACCAGCCGCATTGAAGCAAAAGGAAAGGATGTTGCATCAGAAGGTGGCAAGGTCTACCTTTATGCTGAAGGCAATGCCGTAGCCAAAGCAGGCCAGACCATTGATATCTCTGGAGGAACAATCTCAGGAGATGCAGGAAGCGCAGAGTTAAGCGCAAGTGGAAATGTAGAACTAGGAGGTAACTTCCTTGGCATTACTCAAGAAGGCTATGAAAGAGGCAATATAATTATTGATCCAGTTGACAACTTGGATATCTATTCTGTCATAAATACAGGTGGAGCAAATCTTACCCTTGATTACACTGGCTACATCCGGCATCACTATGACGCTGATTTAGGCTGGGATGGTTCAATTTATACCCACGGCGGCGATTTTACCGGCAATGCAGGCACAAATTATATTATTGACAGCGAAGCAGTGATTGATGTGCGCAATGACAGTGGCGATAGTACAGCCACACTTATTATTGCTGCCACAGGAGATATTACGACTTCCGGAAACTTATATTCTGATAACGGCTTTATCTATATCGGCCAGCCGACAGTAGCTATTCCGCAGCATGTTTATTTTAACGGCGGCGAAGTGCTAAGCGGACATGTAGATACGGATGGCGGAGGTATCTGGGCATATGCTTATGGTAAGATAGAGATTAACGGAGCAAGTCTTGAAACTTACGGAGCAAATAAGGCAACGTATGGAGTAGACGCAGGTGATATATATTTAATTCCTAATTATGGCGGCGATCTTTCTTCCGGCGGTAATCTTTATATGAAGAGCGGGGCAATTCGCACCTACGGCAGTACCCTTGATCCTGATATTCCTAATCAATTAGAAGATCCGACATACCATGATGATCCCGGGGAGCCGGAACATGATAGCAGCGAATTAGGCCCACGTATTTATTTGGGGGATACTGTATCTGGTTATCCTGTGGATATTGAATTTGAAGGCGGGGTTATTGAGAGTTATGGCGCCTCTGCCTCCATTTATGCTGATGCCTGGCAGGATATACATTTTTATGGAACGGATTTTAATATTAAGGGCAAAATTATAAACTCTGACCCCTATGAGCCAATATTGTCACCTGGTTCTTTTGTTTCCGGCGGGTCTATGCTTTTTGAGGCGGGAAGGGACATATTGATTAATGATGTAGCTGATGCCGATGGTCAGATAAGTGATTTTTTTAACAGATCGGGCGAAATACGTTTTTATGTCAATACAGATGATGATGCCTTTGGCGACCTTGTAATAAATAACGGCACCATAACAACGGGAATAACCGGCCAACCTGTATGGCAAAATGGTGGCGGCCCTGTCTGGCTGGGTTTCCCTGAGGGCGCGCCGGAGACTAAATTTGGCACGCCACAGAATATCTCTTTAAAGGGCGGCGAAATTATCACGGGATTAGAGAATTACGGCGATATCCGCATCTATGCTTATGATGACATAAAACTTGAGGGAATTAATCTTACCACCCAAAGAGGCGCATTAGCGAGCATACAAATCCTTCCTAATTATGATAACGATTCTTCGGGTATCCTGTCTATGAGCGCCGGTGAGCTTCTTACTAAAGGATACAGTGCCCCTATTTATTTAGGCGAGGCGGACTATAAGATGAATGATGCGCATCCGGTAGATATTAAGCTTAGTGGAGGAACTATTGAAACATGCAGAGGAGGGAGTTTAAGAAGCAATATCTATGGCTATGCCCAGCAGGATATAATTTTAGAAAACATTACCTTACAGTCCCGTTCTGCGAGTTGGCTCGGCGCAAATATAGAGCTTACTGCTGGCAAAGATATTGTGCATAAAGCGGGAACCATTATTATAACCTATGGAGGAGTGGTTGTAGTAGACGACCCTGGAACCGGGAGTCCGCCTCCCTCTGAAGGAAGTTACGAAAGCATTACTGGTAATATTATTGAAAATGCAGGCAGCGCGATAACTATAGCCGACGGAGTAATTTTTGATACTAGTGCGCCAGACGGTTCTTTGGCAGGATTAGTGGATTTACATGCAGGGTCTTATATAGCCATTACCGATATTATCAGCCAAAATGTGTATTTAACCAGTAGCGGATATATATACGGCAACGGCCCAGGAATAGACATTAAAGCAACTAATTTGGCCATAAGCAGTGCTAATGGAGTTGCCTCTGGCGAGCTTCTTGATTCGGCATTAGAGACCGAAGTGAGCAATTTGGCTGTTAGCAATTCTGCCGCTGATAAAATCTGGATTGCTAATACTGGAGACCTAACTATTGCTAATCTTCCCGAAATTATTCAGTATTACGAATTTGCTGACCTTGACCATGATGGCGACACAGACCCTATCCCGCACGCCTTTGGTATGGCTGTAACCGGCATCACCAATTCCGGCAGCGGGCTCACCCGGATAACTGCTGCCTCAGACATAAATGTTCAGGCGCCGATTATTTCCGGCGGAGGGGACGTAATGCTTGAAGCTATCGGTGGCCATATCCAGCACTGGTATAATATAGAGCCGAACCAAACGGGCGCAGTGGCTACCTTAGGCGGCAGTTTTACCGCAAACGCAGGCACATATTATACTATTGATGACGGCGTACTCTTAGATGCCGCAGGCGGGACAATAGATTTGCATGCCCTGAATGATTTAACCATCACCGGCTTAAGGACAGTGGGAGGCACGGTGCATTTGGCAAGTGACGCCGGCGCAGTAGTAGATGCCGGTGATACTAACTCGGATGTCACTGCCACTAACCTCGATATTTCTGTGGCTACAGGCGTAGATACAGGCGATTGGCTGGATACCCAAGTAAGTAATTTAGCTACAGAGAACTCTACCAGCGGCGATATCGGAATAAGAAATACCGGAGACCTGAATATAGTCGTTCTTAACGGCATAACTGGAGTAAATAATTTAGGCAGCGGCTTAATTAATATCTTCGCAGCGTCCGACCTGAATGTAAAAGCGCCGATTATTTCAAGAGGAGATATAACGCTGATTTCCCCGGGCAGTATCAGCCAGACCAGTTCTGGCCGCATCTCAACCGGTGGCGGAGACTTTTTTGCCAATGTAGTTAACGATTACATCATGTCCGCAGGCTCCAGCATCAAGACCTCAACCGGCAATGTCAATATTACCGCAGGCAATGTTGCTACCATTACTAGAATTGATACTTCTGGCTCTTTAGGTGGTAGTGTATACATAGAGGCATCTCAAATATTGGATGCCGCAGACAGCTATGGCCTTGTCGGAGGGCCAAACTATTTTGATATCTGGGTGGGTACACGAGAATCTGATGTAATCGTTTCCAAAGTGACCTTGGTTAGTTCGGGCACACCTACGGGTTGGCCGCAGGGAAAAACATATCGGGGTGCGACCTGGCCAGGCATTGGCGATTCTGGTCCTTATGCCGCCCTGGAGATATTTTTAGAAGAGGTTGAGATGAGCATCACAAAGATTAAACCAGATGTATTTGATGATGATACGGCGATTGATGAAAAGAAATACAGACAACGTAAGGCCTGTCTTGCTGTAAGGCCGGCGAGCAGAATACATTAAGATGAAACTCAAGCGCTATACAAAAGTAGTTGTTTTTAGGGCCTCTGCCGAAACCAAGGAGAAACTGGATGAGATGGCTTTTAAGATGCGTCTTACCGAAGGTGAGCTTCTGCGTAAAATTTTTAAGAGATATCTGGGTGAAGATGCGAAAAAAATACCTTATTCGGCCTATTGAAAATGGTTATAAATATGTTATACTTTTATTAGAAAATTAGGTTGAGATTTATCTCCTGATAAAGGCAAACCATTGGTAACAATGGGACGCAAAGCCACCGGCCCCGAAGGTTCGGGGTAGCGGGGTTGCCAAAGAGATAAAAGGAATTTAATCCCAAGGTTACTGGTGTTGCCTTGGGATTTTTGTTTTGGGGTCTGTCCCAA
>JAMWDD010000100.1 GCA_023818885.1 Candidatus Omnitrophota bacterium
GATTTAGAGGCGGGAGAAATAAAAGAGGTCAGGCCTTTATGGCAAAATGCGGTTTATTTCTTTTCTCTGGTGGCGGTATTGGTTTTTGCCAACTGGGGAAAGCCGCCCGAAGGAAGCATCGGGACATGGGCTGCTATTTATACTTATAAATGGGGGATTACTGGATTTTTCTTAGGGGTTTTAGCGTATTCCATTTTTCGCTGGTTTAAGAAACATGAATTAAAGGACTGGACCCAAGCCACCTGGACCTTTGCCTTGCAGATATTGCCGCTTTTATTAGGAGGAGTTTTAATATCCGGATTTTTACTGGGTAGAGCTGGCCATGAAGGAATTATACCTAAAAGGTTTGTGGAGATGCTTGTAGGTGGCAACTCCCTGCGCGCAAATTTCTTTTCTTCAATTGTGGCGGCATTTATGTATTTTGCCACATTGACTGAGGTGCCGATTTTGCAAGGGCTTATCGGTTCGGGTATGGGCAAGGGTCCGGCCTTGGCGCTTCTTTTAGCCGGACCGGCATTAAGCCTGCCGAGCATGCTGGTTATCCGCAGTGTCATTGGCACAAAGAAAACTGTTGTATATGTGTCGCTGGTTGTGCTCATGGCGACAATCACAGGTATGATTTTTGGGTATATTACGAGGTAAGATGTGCCAATATTGTGGGAATACCGGATTGTGCTATCTATTTTACAGCGCTGTAGTAATGAAACTATTTATGCTGGTTAAAAATAAAGTGCTGGCTTTAAGAAAAAGGAGGCAAGATGCAGTTCAAAAAGATATTAGTGCCGATTGATTTTTCGCATTTTTCTAAGAAAGCACTACTTGAAGCGGTAAAATTAGCCGCCTGCTGCCGCGGGAAGATTTATCTTTTGCATGTGGAAGAAGATATCTTCCAGATGACAAAAATACACAAGATTCATCCGCCGCTAGAAAAGGTCTGCGCAGGGCTGCATAAAGATTTTGTTATGGAAAATAAAAAGATGTTGGGAAAATTTAAAAATTATATACCCCAGCGCCTTTTTGGCGGCGCGTTCATAAAAGAAGGCCATCCTTTTGTGGAAATAATAAAATTCGCCCAGGGCCATTGTATGGATGTTATTATCTTATCTAGCCGCGGTAGAAGCGATATCAAACATGCGCTTTTAGGTTCGGTAGCGGAAAAAGTGGCCAGAAAAGCGCTGTGCCCGGTTCTATTGATTAAGGATAGGCGGTGTAAATCCGTTTCTTTTTAATTGTGAAAGGAGTAAAATGAAAATTGAAATTTTAGGCATGGGATGCCCCAAGTGTAAGAAACTTTACGAAAATGCGCAGACCGCAGTTAAAGAGGCAAATGTAGACGCAGATGTAGTTAAAGTAGAAGATATCCAAAAAATTATGAATTACGGAATAATGATTACGCCTGCGATTGCCATAGATGGCGAGGTGAAAGCCGCAGGCAGGATTCCAGCGTCGGCTGAGATAAAACAGTGGATTTCTAAAAGTTAATATCTATGACAGAAAAAACCTTTGGCTTTATTGGCGCAGGCAGGGTTACGCGGATAAAGCGCTAAACATTGACTATGATATCAGGGTTTTGGCTGACCCAGTACTTATCAGTACTAAAGAGGCAATAGAAAATATATTGCTTTATCCTCCTTCGGGAGTTGAGGTTAAGCTTAAAGAGGTGGCAGAGGTAATAGAATCAGAAGGTCCTGTACAAATTGATCGGGAGGACCAGGTTCGTTTGATTGAGGTTACCGGCGATGTGGTGGGTAGGAATGTAGGAAAAGTTACCGATGAAGTCAAAAAGCGCCTAAAAGATATTAAACTGCCCGCCGGATATTTTTTAGAATACGGTGGAGAGGAAGAAGCAACAAAGGAATCAAATATTCAGCTTATTATTGTTATTGCCTTAGCAATATTTCTTGTGTTTGCAGTTATGGCAGTTCAGTTTGAGTCTTTAGTTGACCCTTTAATTATTATGGCGACCCTGCCATTATCGCTAATCGGCGCGTTTGTTCTTTTGGCTATTACCAGAACGCCGTTTGGGGCAACGGTTTTTCTTGGGTTAATCTTATTGGTCGGTATCGTGGTTAATAATGCTATCGTGCTGGTTGAGTATATTAATAATCTACGCAGACAAAAAGAACTTGCTGTTTATGAGGCGGTAGCTGAGGGCGCGGTATTAAGGGTGCGGCCGGTGTTGATGACAGGACTAACTGCTATCTTTGGGATCTTACCGCTTGTCTTTGGCTGGGGTGAAGGTCTAGAAATGTTAAGGCCTTTGGCTATTGCCGTTGTCGGCGGGTTGGTATTCTCGACGTTTTTGACCTTATTTGTGATACCGACGATATATACCACGGTTCACCAGAAATGAAGAAACGGATCAAAGAACAAGGTATTATTTTTTACAGCGTGGCGAAATGGGTATTCCTATCGGTAATTGTAGGCATTCTTGTTGGAGCGGTAGTTGCACTCTTCCTGAAATCCTTAAATGCGGGAATATCCTTTGCTGGAAAATTCCAGTATTATTTTCTTTTTCTTCCCTTTGTTCTTTTCTTCGCTGCATTACTTACGCATTATGCTTTTCCTTCTGCCGATGCCTGCAAAACAGATAAGGTTATCGAATACCTGCATAACTTAAAAGATATTTCTTTTGCCTCAGCCATAAAATCGTTTTTTCTGCCATTACTGACTATTTCTGGAGGTGGTTCTGCGGGTAAAGAAGCACCTGCTGCTGATGTTGGAGCGGGTGTAGGTATGTTGTTGGGAAAGATATTGCGTTTAGATGCTTATGACAGAAAAAAACTTGCCATCTGCGGCATCAGTGCTGGCTTTGCCTCTGTCTTTGGCACGCCGATTGCGGGAGCTTTATTCGGGGTAGAGGTTTTATTCGTGGGCAATATCCTCTACGATGTGATGCTGCCGTCGTTTATCTCAGGAATTATCAGTTATAATGTTTGTTCAGCGCTGGGTATCCGCTATTTTCATCATTCACTGACAAGCTCCCTTAATTTTTCTGCGGTGTTTTTCTATCAAATTATTCTTGCGGGGATATTCTTTGGGCTCTGCGCATTCTTAATGATTGAGATATTAAATATTGGCAAAAAGCTCTCTGAGAGAATCAAAGTTTGGCAGCCATTTAAGGGCTTAATCGGCGGGGTTATTTTAATTGTTATTGCTTGGCTGTTTTCTGCCGATTATTTAGGCCTTGGACTTAAGACGATAGAAACATCTTTAAATGGACAGACGCTTAGCTGGTACGCGTTTATCCTTAAGTCAGTTACGACTAGTATAACGCTTAATTTCGGAGGAAGTGGTGGGATAGTAACGCCAATATTTTTTGTAGGTTCTAGTGCCGGAAACATATTCGCGCGAGTGTTGCGTCTTGATATTGCACTTTTTTCCGCTTTAGGGTTTGTAGGACTTTTGGCAGGCGCAGCCAATACCCCTATTGCCGCCAGTATTATGGCGATTGAACTTTTTGGACCTCAGGTAGCGCCCTATGCGGCCTTAGTGTGCGTAATCAGTTTCCTGATGACC
>JAMWDD010000101.1 GCA_023818885.1 Candidatus Omnitrophota bacterium
GCAACCAATATGCCGTTTTGATGGTCGCGGATTAAATTGCGCAGTCCTCCGATATCCGATGCAATTACTGCCAAGCCAACTGCCATTGCCTCCATTAAAGCCAGGCCCAGACCTTCCTGCAAAGAAGGCATCACAAAGATATCCATCGCCAAAAGCGCTTCTTGTGTATCGGAGACGCGGGGAATAAAATGAACACTCTCTTTTATATTTAATCGATTTACCCACGCTAATAAGTTATGATACATCCTTCCCTCGCCGACGATAAAAAGCTGGGCATCGGCTTTTTGTTTTAAAACCTTACTAAATGCTTGAATCAAATATATATGTCCTTTAACATCGGAAAGGCGGGCAATTATACCCACTACTGGTCCATCCTTTAAGCCAAATTTATGTCTTAGCTCAAATTTAGATTTTGAATTTTGAATTTTAAATTTATCAATGTCTATTCCATTATATATTACTTTTATTTTCTCCGGCTTCAGCCCAAAGTCATCAAGCAAATGCCGATAGACTGAATCACTAATCGCAATTACCTTCCTGCCCCAAAGCCCAAATAATTTCCGATGGAGTCGAGGTCGAAAGAATCCATGGCAAGTAGAAACATACGGCACTCCCGAAAACTTAGAAAGCCAAAAAGCCAAGGCCTGGGTTGTGCGACTATTGGCGTGAATAAGGTCAATCCTTTCTTTTTTTACCACAGGTAGGAGTTTAAACAAACTAAAGATAATTTTTGGACTGACTTCGGACTTTGTACGCAAAGGAACTTGGATTAAGACAATGCCTTCTTGCAAAAAAATACTTTCCTTTTCTCCACCACTGGAAGCCACAAAAATGCGATGGCCTTGTTTATGCAGGCCGGTACTTAACGTAAAGATATAACTGGTGATTCCACCAATGTTCAGATGATTGGCAAGGTATAAAATATTCATCTCAGGGGGACAGTTCTGTCAGAAGTCCTTTAATTGCAAGTAGTTATTTAGAAACGGTCTATTAACAATTCATCAATGGCCTTTAAAACCTCTTCCGGAGAAATCTGCTCCATGCAGGCCTGGGTTTTGCATCTTGGCTTATAACAAGGCGAACAATCCAGATTCTTATAAAGCACAATCCCCTTTTTAAAAGGTGCTAAGTGTCGCTTCGGATCTGTAGGGCCAAAAAGAGCAATGAAAGGCGTCTGAACTGCACAGGCAAGATGTAAGGGCGCAGAGTCACCGCTGATAAACACATTACAGCGTTTTATCAAATACCCAAGTTCATTTATAGTCGTCCTTCCGCAGGCAATTATTGGTTTTAGCGGCTTTAACGCCTCTAGTAACTGCCTATTTTTTTTGCCATCTTCCGCGGTTCCGGTAAAGATTATCCGAAATCCTTTCCGGGCGAGTTCTAAACATAGTTTTATGATGTGTTCTTTAGGCCAGAGCTTTGTCTGCCAGCGAAAACTTGCGCCTAGATTTATTCCAATCAACGCCTCTTCCTTTCTCAGCCAGTGTTTTTCCAAAAATTCCTCCATCGTCTCTTCGTCCTGTGGGCTCATCCAGAATTCAAGATAAGGATTACTCAACTCAATACCCAGCATATTTAATACCCTGAATTGGTGTGCTACGGGATTCAGGGTTTGACCTGAATCTTTTATACGATGATTAAGCAAGAAGCCGAATTTATGGTTATCATAACCATAGCGCTGGGGTATCATACTTAATGCCCCTAAGAGGTGGCTGCGACGATTATTCTGTAGGTCTATCAATATATCAAAATTTTCCTTTCTTAACTCTCCTGCCAACTTCCACATACCGCTTACGCCCTTATGGTGGTCTTTATAGTCATAGATAATGTGTCCATCGATGTAGGGAGAATTTCTAAAAACATCTTTTGCCTCTTTACCTACCAAAACTTTAATTTTGTAATTCGGAAAAGGAAATTTTTCTCTGATTGCCCGGATACTCGCCGTTGACAATATAGCATCGCCTACCGAACTTAACTTAATTACTAAAATTTTAAAATGAGAAACTGCCTCTTGGTAAACATCTAGCGTGCGTCTCGTCATCAATTCCGCACTGTACTTTTCTTTTACCTTTTCATAGGCGTTTTGGGCTAATCTATTGGCTAAATTTACATCTTTAATTAAGCGACTAATCGCACCTGCCAAGGCATCTGCATCGCAAGGAGGAACCAAAAGACCGGTCCTTTCCTGTTCCACAATATCCTTTATCCCCCCGACATAAGTAGCGACCACCGGCACCCCACTTGCCCCGGCCTCAATTATCACCCTGCCAAAGGCCTCATGGCTGATACTGGGTGAAACCAAAAGATTTAAATGCGATAATACAGTAGGAATATCTTTTTGCGTGCCCAAAAACTCCGTAGCATGTTGAAGGCCCAATCTTCTCACCATCATTTTGATTTCATCTTTATAGTCCTGATTCGTGCTCGGTGCATCTCCGACAATCCAGATTTTAATGCGCGGCCGATTAAAGGAGCGGATTACCTTTGCCATGGCCCTTAAAAAATAGACATGTCCCTTGATGGGTGTGAGTCTACCAATTATGCCAACATTAAATATCTGGGATATCCTTTTATCTGGACTAATAAACTGAAATTTTTCTATGTCTACACCGCGGGGAATATGCCGGATGCGCTGACGCGGGACTCCAAAATTCTCTACCATATGCTGGATTATGACTTCACTCGGGCAGACCACCAATTTTCCCCATCCCATCGCCCGACTGAAAAAATGCTGACTATAATAACCGTGGCAGGTGGTAATAAAGGGTTTGTGGGTATATCGGCTGGCAAAAAAGGCAATCCAAGCAGGAACCCGCGAACGCGCATGCACCACATCAATACCTTCATCTTTTATAATCTTGACCACCTGGGGTATAAGATTTTTGATGTTAAAGAATGATTTTTTATGAACGGGCAAGGTATAGTGTTTTGCGCCTTGTGATTCCAGCTCTTTAACCAACTCGCCACCGTTAGAAATAACCACTGCCTGATGGCCCAAGCGAATAAGATACTTGGCTAAATCAATTGTGCCGGTTTCCACTCCCCCTACATTTAACTCAGGAAGTATCTGCAGTATCTTCATTTTTAGACCCAATAAATTTGTGCTAAATTTTCTCTGGACAAAAACTGCGCTGCCGATTTTATCGCGCGGGGTGCGATAATCATATCCGCATAACAATGCGTGAATTCCCTATATGAATTCGGTGCAAGGCAAAATCTTACACAACTCATACAACCTTGGCAATATGCACTGGAAAATAAAGCGCATATATCCAGCAATTTCCTCAAAACACCATTTTTAAAACTTATATTAATTATCCTTATATCAAACTGCAGGTCTTTGTGTTCGAGCTGAATTTCTTTTAATTTCTCTTCACACTTTTTTAAGAACGATTCCCTGCCGTCATTTAAGATTATTATAGACTTTTGTGGGCTCCTTTTCCAGCGCTTATAATACCACAGATATTCTTCAGGATGCTCTCTGATAAAATCTTCAATCAAGGCATTTATTTTTTT
>JAMWDD010000012.1 GCA_023818885.1 Candidatus Omnitrophota bacterium
CGCCTCCAGCAGTCAGGCGAAATCTTTAGAGGAGATATTTGTCAGCGTGGCAGAATCAGCGGGGAAAGCCGTAGTTTCCATAAGTACGGAGACCGCGGAAGGAGGAGAGAGATTTTATTTCCGAGGCCCGGGTAGTCCCTTTGGCGAGGATGATTTCTTTCGTCGCTTTTTTGAGGATTTCTTTGGTGAATTGCCGCTTCCTCAATACCGCTCGCGCCGTATCGGTTTAGGTTCCGGCACAATCATTGATTCAGAGGGCTATATCTTGACTAATGAGCACGTGGTAGCCAATGCCGATAAAATCACGGTAAAATTATCCGACGGAAGAGAATTCAAGGCAGAGGTAAAAGGCACTGACCCGCGTTCGGATTTGGCCATAATCAAAATAAATGCAAAAAACCTTCCGGTAGCGACACTGGGTGATTCGGATAATCTTAAAATCGGTCAGTGGGCAATTGCGATAGGTAATCCTTTTGGTTTTGTCTTAGAAAACCCTGAACCAACCGTAACGGTGGGCGTTATCAGTGCCTTACACCGTTCATTGGGTAAGGTCTTTCAGCGCTCGCGGGATTACAGCGATTTGATTCAGACAGATGCCGCAATTAATCCGGGTAATTCCGGCGGTCCTTTGGTAAATCTGAATGGCGAGGTAATCGGCATAAATGTCGCTATTTTTACTACCAGTGGCGGTTACGAAGGAGTGGGTTTTGCCATCCCCATAAATAATGCCAAGAGAATTATCCGGCGTTTGATTGAGGGTAAAAAAGTAATTTATGGCTGGTTAGGAGTGAGTGTGCAGGACCTTGATGAGAATTTAGCCAAATACTTTGGCCTGCCTGATAAAAATGGTGTATTGGTAACTAAAGTTCTGGAAGGAAGTCCAGCGCAAAAAGCCGGGGTAAAAGAAAGCGACGTCATCAAAAAATTTGACCAAAAGACCATAAACAATGTAAAAGAACTTTTGGCCATTGTCGGCGCAACGGAGGCGGGTAAGAAAGTCAAGATGACCGTCATCCGCGATAAGCGCGAATTAAATCTGGATATTGAGGTGGGAGAGCGACCCGAGAAGATAGAGGAATTCGGAGAAGAAGGCAGGACCTCTCAGGCGTGGCGGGGGATGGAGGTCCAGACGCTTACCTCCAGTTTAGCCCGCAGATTCGGTCTTGGCGAAGAAGAAGGAGTGGTGGTTACCGCGGTTAAGCCAAATAGCCCTGCGGATGAGGCAGGGATTGTGCCGGGCGATGTTATTTTGGAGATAAACAAAGTCCCCGTCAGAAATATAGAGGATTATAACAAAATTACTTCTGGTCTGAAGACGGACGCGCTCTTAAAAACGCGGCGCGGCTTCGTCGTAATAAAAGGTGAATAACCCGCTTAAGGAAGAGTTACAAAAGGCAATTAACTATGCGTTTCTTTTACTAAAATATAGATTGCGCACTGAATCTGAAATTCGCAGGCGACTGAAAAGGAAGAAATTCGCTGCGGATGTAATTGAAGCAACGGTTTCTTTTTTAAAAGAAAAGAAATTTATTAACGATGCTGATTTTGCGCGTGCCTGGTTTGAGGCACGTGGCCAAAAATTTGGTTTAAAAAGGATTCGGCAGGAATTAAGACAGAAAGGCGTCAGCGCCGAATTAATAAATCAGGCGCAAAATGGGCTGAGGGATTACCAAGAAAAAGAGGTCTTGTTTGCCTTGGCCAAGAAAAGAATGCCTTTGCTCCGCGGTCTGCCTTTTGCAAAAAAAAGACAGCGCCTCTACGGATATCTATTGCGTCGGGGTTTCCCCCCAGATATGGTTTTGGAAGCATTAAATCGAATTTTACCCGCAACTTAATTTGATGAGAACCGTAAAAAATAAAAAAAGCGCGGATTATTTAAGACAGGTATTTCTAGAATTTTTTGCTGCTAGGAAACACAAGATTGTTGCCAGCGATTCACTCATTCCTACGGCTGACCCTACAGTTTTATTTACCTCGGCAGGTATGAATCAGTTTAAAAAACAGTTTTTAGGTTATATCACCGATTTTCGGCGTGCGGCCAGTGCACAGAGGTGTTTGCGTACCGATGATTTGGATAAAGTAGGAAAGACCAGATATCACCATACCTTCTTTGAGATGCTGGGAAATTTTTCTTTCGGCGATTATTTTAAAAAAGAGGCAATTGCCTGGGCCTGGGAATTCTTGACCAGAGTTTTAAGGATTGAACAGGATAAACTCTGGGTTTCCGTGTATAAAGAAGATGATGAGGCGTATGCTATCTGGAAGGATGCGATCGGTATTCCAGTAGAAAAAATTGTAAAATTGGGAGATAAGGAAAATTTCTGGCCATCCGAAGCAAGGACTAAAGGTCCTAACGGGCCTTGCGGGCCTTGTTCAGAAATATTTTTTGACTTGGGCAAAGACGTGGGTTGTCAGAGACCAGATTGCAATCCTGCTTGTGACTGCGGTAGATTTGTGGAGGTCTGGAACCTGGTCTTTACCCAATTCAACCGCACAGAAGAGGGGAATTTAGTGCCCCTTCCCAATAAAAACATTGATACGGGTATGGGCCTGGAGAGATTGGCAGCGGTGATGCAGGGTGTATTGAGTAATTTTGAAACCGATTTATTTATTCCGATAGTTTCTGAAGTCAAGAAGTATATAAAAAAGGAAAATCAAGAATTAATCTATGCCGTCAGTGACCATATCCGCGCCATTGTTTTTGCGATTTACGATGGTGTCATACCTTCAAATGAACAACGGGGCTATGTGGTAAGAAAACTCATCCGCAAGGCGGCATTTGATGGTTATAATCTCGGAATAAACAGACCTTTTTTATATAAACTCGTCCCTTGCGTTGCCCGCACGATGCGCCAGCCATATCCAGATTTGGAGAAGCGCCGTGAAGAGATAGCCGAGATTATTCTAAGGGAAGAAAAGAATTTTTCTTCCGTTCTAAATAATGCCCAGAGATTATTCCGAGATAAATTTAAGGGCTATTTAGAAGATAAATCCCGGTCGCCAAAAGGTAGCGGAGAAATTGCCTTTGCATTATACGATACTTACGGCATACCTTTTGAGGTGACTAAAGGTTGGCTGGATAAACAGGGGATAAGTGTAGATATTGAGGAATTCAATGCCCGGCTCAAACAACAGAAGGAACTTTCTAAAATAAAAAGTTCAATGAAGGGTGAGGTCTTTGGTATAAGTTTACCCAAAATAAAGGCAAAGGAAACTAAATTTTTAGGATATCATAATCTTGAATGCAAGGCAAAAATCATTGCTATTTTAAAGAATGACCAATCGGTTTCTGGTGCTCAGGAAAAAGAAGAGGTAACTTTGATTTTAGATAAAACCGTATTCTATCCGGAATCCGGCGGCCAGATTGCGGACAAAGGAAAGATAGTAAAGGGAAATTCTGAATTTGAAGTTTTGGATGTACAGAAGAGCGAAGAGATTATATTGCATAAAGGAAGAATAATTAAAGGGAAATTTAGAAAGGGTGATTGGGTTTGTGCCGCTGTAGATAAAGAATATAGATTAGCCATTGCCCGAAATCATACCGCCACCCATCTTTTGCAATTTGCTTTAAGAAAGGTCCTTGGCGAGCATGTCCAGCAACAGGGCTCATTAGTTGCCGCGGATAGATTGCGTTTTGATTTCACGCATTTTAAGGGCATTGCAAAGCAGGAATTAGATAGAGTGGAATATTTGGTTAATCAGATTATTTGGGAGGATGAGCCAGTTAAGAAAAGGCAAGTAAGCTTATCGCAGGCAAGAAGGTCCGGTGCGCTTGCCTTTTTTCAGGAAAAATATAAAGATAAGGTGAGGGTGGTTTCCGTGGGAGATTATTCCAAGGAACTTTGCGGTGGAACGCATTTAGAGCGCAGCGGCCAGATTGGTTTGTTTAGGATTATCAGCGAGACCTCCATTTCTTCAGGGATGAGGAGGATTGAGGCAATCACAGGTGAGGAGGCGTATAAAAAAACCAAAAAAGAAGAGGAAATCTTGACTGATTTGGTGAAGCGGTTTAATCAGCCAGCGGAGAATATCAATGATTATATTGAGAAATTAAATCTCCGGCTTAAGGATCTGCAGAAAAAGATTGAGAATCTGAAATTTAAGGCATTTACCCAGGAGGTGGATTCTATCATCCAGCAGGCGCCTTTAATTAAAGAGGTCAAGGTCATTAGCTGGCGGATAGATGAGGTGGAGATGGGTCTTTTGAGGCGCATGGCAGATTTATTGCGTCAGAAACTCTCCAGCGGAATATTTGCCTTGGGTTCTGTATGCGACAATAAAGTATTTTTAGTTTTAGGCCTTAGCGAAGATTTGGTGAAAAAGGGCTGGGATGCCACAAAGATAATTAAGGGTGTGGCAGAGGTTATCGGCGGCTCGGGAGGAGGAAGACAAGATTTTGCCCAGGCGGGAGGAAATATCCCGGAAAAATTAGATTTGGCTTTGGGGAGATTAAAGGAAATAATTTGATGGAAATAATTAGATTTACCAGCAAAAAATTAGAAAAGATTTATAATCGCGCGATTCTGAAGAACCGCAAAAAGATAGAAGAGAAGGTAAAAAATATCCTTAATGATATAAGATTATACGGCGATGAGGCCTTAATCAAATATACAAAAAAATTTGATAGGGTAAAATTAACTCCCCGGCAACTTAGGGTTTCCGAATCCGAGATAAGTTCTGCATATCAAAATATCAATCCGGAGTTAGTTTCTACTTTAAAGATAGTAATTGAGAATATAAATAGATTTTATCGTAAAGAAATTAAAAAGTCCTGGAAGATAAAGGATAGCGAAGGCATAATATTGGGGGAGAGCTATCTTCCCTTAGAGAGTGTGGGTATATATATTCCCGCCGGTCAAGCACCCTTGGTTTCTACCGTTTATATGGCAGTGCTTCCGGCAAAAATTGCCGGGGTGGAGAGGATTGTTTTGGTTAGCCCTCCGGATCAAAATGGTAATGTCAATCCTTATATTTTGGTGATGGCAAATTTATTAAAGGTAAATGAGATTTATAAAGTGGGTGGCGCGCAGGCCATTGGAGCGCTTGCTTTTGGGACAAAGACCATTCCCAAAGTGGATAAGATTGTCGGGCCAGGCAATGCCTATGTGACTGAGGCAAAGCGCCAGGTCTATGGTTTTGTGGATATTGATATGGTTGCTGGCCCTACCGAATTGGTAATCATCGCCAATAGGTTTAGCAACCCTAAATATATCATTGCCGATTTAAAAGGACAGGCAGAACACGCCGGGAGTCTGCCTATTTTAATTACCAATTCCAAGGCCTTGGCCAAAGAAGTAAAGATGAAGATTGACAGTCAGGGTTATATCATTTTGAGCCGTAATCTGAGGCAGGCAATAGACATCGCCAATAGAATTGCTCCCGAACACTTAGAGATATTAGTAAGTAATCCTAAAAGATGGCTCAGGTACGTCAGAAACGCAGGGGCAGTATTTTTAGGACCTTACAGCCCGGTAGCAGTAGGTGATTATGTTGCCGGGCCAAGCCATGTGTTGCCGACCAATGGCACAGCCAGATTTTTCTCTGGTTTGGGCATCTCGGATTTCATTAAGAGCATGCACATCATCGGCTATACGAAGAAGGGCTTAGAAAGAGTCAAAGAGCCATTAGAAAAAATTATTGCCCTGGAAGGATTTAAGGAACACCTTAATTCAGTGAAGGTGCGGTTTGAATAAGGTGTAAGAGTAGCCCATTTATGGTTTGGGGATTTGGGTAGAGAGAAGAGGAAAGGTGTGAAGAAAAGAAGCGCAATAATTAAAAGAAAGACAAGAGAAACAGATATTACGGTTAAACTAAATATTGATGGCACTGGCAAGGCAAAGATAGACACCACCGTCGGCATTCTGGACCATCTGCTGGAATTGTTTGCTTTTCATGGGCTTTTTGATTTGGAAATAAAAGCCCGTGGAGATTTTAAGATTGGTCTCCACCATACCAATGAAGATATCGGAATTGCCTTGGGCGAGGCCTTTAAGCAGGCCTTGGGGAAAAAGGTTGGCATTAAAAGATTTGGCTCTGCTTCTGTGCCGATGGAAGAGGTAGTGGCGACTGTTACGGTGGATATCAGTGGGAGAGGATATTTTAATATTTCTGTACCTGAGGTTGCGATATCCACAGAAAAGGGATATGCATTCAAAGATGCCCAGCATTTCTTTGAAGCGTTTGCCAAACATTTAGGCGTAAATCTCAATATCAAGATTGAACCCGTCAGTCCGGATTTACACACCACTTTAGAACCTGCCTTTAAGGCCTTGGGATTGGCATTGGACCAAGCCACCCAAATTGAACCGCGGCGAAAAGGCGTGCCTTCTACCAAGGGAGTCATTGATTAATGATTCTGATTATCGATTATGGCATGGGTAACATCCACAGTGTGCAAAAGGCGCTTGAAAACCAGGGAGGAGAAGTTTTAGTTAGCGATAAGCCGGATGACTTCAGAAAGGCAGATAAGTTAGTCCTGCCTGGGGTGGGTGCGTTTGGCGATGCGATGAGGGAATTGCATAAAAGAAGGCTGATTGCTCCGCTTTTAGAAGAGACAAGAAATAAAAAGCCGCTTTTAGGCATTTGTTTAGGGCTGCAGTTATTTTTTGAGGCAAGCGAAGAGTCAAAAGACGTCAAAGGTTTAGGGCTAATGAAAGGGAGGGTGAAGAAATTTAATATCTCAAGTGATTTAAAGGTGCCGCATATCGGCTGGAACCAGATCTTTGATTTTAACCCTGCGTGCCCTTTATTAAAAGATATTGAGAGTAGTGCCTTTGTGTATTTTTGTCATTCTTATTATCCCGCGCCCGCAGAAAAAAGTGTTTGTGCCGCAATGACGGAATACGGGATAAAATTTGCTTCTTTAGTCTGGAAAGATAATATTTTTGGGGTCCAGTTTCATCCGGAAAAAAGCCAGAAGGTGGGCTTAAAAATAATAAAGAACTTTGTTGAATTATGATTTTAATTATTCCCGCAATTGATTTAAAGGAAGGTAAGGTTGTCCGGTTCGTCCAGGGTAAATATGATAAGAAGGTTTACTCCCACCAGCCCGTACAGGTGGCTAAGCATTGGCAGAAGTTGGGTGCTAGAATGCTTCATGTGGTGGATTTAGATGGCGCCATGACCGGAAAACCCAAAAATATGGATATTGCCATAAAGATAGCCCAAGAGGTAAAAATACCCGTTGAGTTTGGCGGTGGAGTAAGAAGCGAGGCGGTAATAGAGAAATTGCTGAACGCGGGAGTAGCCAGAGTGATTGTTAGTACAAAGGCCTTAGAAGATGAAAATTTTTTAAAGAGGGTGGTAAGGAAATACGCGGATAAATTGATTGTAAGTATTGACGAGCAAAATGGCAAGGTCTTTATTAAAGGGTGGAGAGCTGCAGCGGGAAAAATTGAGACAGCAAAATTTTTGGAGAAATTAAAAGGGATGGGTGTTAAGGAAGTCATTCATACCGCTATTTCCCGCGATGGCACTCTAAAAGGGCCAAATATTGGGGCAATAAAGAAGATATTAAAAGTTAAGGGCATTTCGGTTATTGCTTCGGGAGGAATTGCCTCTTTGGCGGATATTGAGCGATTAAAACTACTTGAAAAATATGGACTTAAAGGTATAATTGTGGGCAAGGCCTTATACGAAGGTAGGTTTACTTTAGGTGAGGCATTAAAGCGGTTAGGATAAGAGAGAAAGGGGGAGGACATGCTTAAAGTAAAATGGTTATGTCAACTTTTGATAATCATATTTGCAGGGGTCTTTCTATTTGGGTGTGCTACTGCTGGTAAAAAGACGACGGGAGAGGATTTAAGAGAGCAACTTTCTGCTTGTGAGGCACAGCTTCGGGAAAAAGATTCGGAAATTTCCAATTTAAGAGACGCCTTGGCTGCCGTAATTCAAGAAAAAGAGGATTTGGAAAAAACAAGGACTGTGATTACGACCGCAAAGCCTTCGGTTATCGATATTCAAACTGCTTTGAAAAACGCCGGCTTTGATCCGGGAAAAATCGACGGCAAGATGGGAGCAAAGACAAGAGAGGCGATAAAGGCATTTCAAAAAGCCAACAATTTAGTAGTTGATGGTCGCGTAGGAAGTAAGACCTGGGCGCTCTTAAGTCAATATCTAGAAAAAAAGATAAAATAAGTGCTTACTAAACGCATCATCCCTTGCCTGGATGTAAAAGAGGGTAGGGTAGTAAAGGGTGTTAGATTTGTGGGTTTGCGCGACGCCGGCGATCCTGTGGAAGTGGCAAAGATTTATGATGAACAGCAGGCAGATGAGCTGGTTTTTTTAGATATCACTGCCAGTTTTGAAGAAAGAAGGATACTTTTAGAGGTTGTAGAAAAAACCGCCAAAAATATCTTTATGCCCTTTACCGTGGGTGGAGGAGTAAGGAATATTGACGATATCCGTGACCTTCTTAATGCTGGCGCAGAGAAAGTTTCTCTAAATACCGCAGCTGTCAAATTTCCCGGATTAATCAGTGAAGCAGCAAAGCGGTTTGGCAGCCAATGTATCGTCGTTGCCATTGATGCGAAATTAAGAGAAAGAGAGCCCAAGAGGTGGGAAGTTTATATCCACGGCGGTCGTACTCCTACTACTTTGGATGCGTTGGAATGGGCAAAACAAGTAGCCGCCTTAGGAGCAGGAGAGATACTTTTAACGAGTATGGATTATGACGGCACCAAGGACGGTTATGATTTGGACTTAACGCGGCTAGTTACGGATAGCGTCAATATCCCGGTAATTGCCTCCGGTGGCGCGGGTAGATTGGAACACTTTTATGATGTCTTTACAAAGACAGGTGCAGAAGCGGCTTTGGCCGCATCTCTCTTTCATTATCAGGAATATACCGTAAGTGAGGTAAAAAAATATTTAAAAGAAAAAGGGATTAATGTCAGGTTATGAGATCTAAATTAGGAGAAATTTTAAAAGACCTAAAGTTTGACCGAAATGGTCTCCTTCCGGCCATCATTCAGGATTATAAAACTGCGCAGGTCCTGATGCTGGCGTATATGAATAAGGAATCTTTAAAAAGAACATTAAGGACGGGCAAGACCTGTTTTTGGTCGCGTTCGCGAAAGGAATACTGGGTAAAAGGTCAAACCTCCGGCCATTTTCAATATGTGAAATCTATTTTTTATGACTGCGATATGGATGCACTCTTAATCAAGGTGCGCCAGGTGGGTGTGGCTTGTCATACGGGTAATAGATCGTGTTTTTACAGGAAAATCAGATAAAAAGGATAGTATTTGTTTAAAGCGTATTAAAGCGTAATGGTAATTGCATTACACAATTAATTTATGAGTTATTATCCATCAGAAAAAGAGTTTATAAAACTGGCTAAAAAAGGCAATGTTATCCCGGTCTATCGCGAGATTTTAGCCGATACCGAAACCCCGGTTTCTGCGTATTTAAAGATGAGGGATGATTATTCTTATCTTTTGGAATCTGTTGAAGGTCAAGAGAAGATCGCCCGCTATTCTTTCTTAGGGGGTTCGCCTTCTTTGATATTTAAAAGCAAAGGAAAAGCGGTCTGGATAAATAATCACCGCTTCTTGACGCAAAAAGACCCTTTGGATGAGATAAAAAAGATAATGTCCCAATATAAATTTGTGGCCATGAAAGAACTGCCCCGTTTTTGTGGCGGCTTGGTAGGCTATATAGGGTATGATATGATTCGTTTTTTTGAAAAGATACCTGATAAAAATAGGGACGATTTAGGGCTTGCTGATTCTATCTTTATTCTTACCGATACCTTAATCATATTTGACCATGTTAATCATAAGATAAGAATTATTTCCAATGCCATTTTATCTGAAAAAGAAAATCCTCGGATAGCTTATCAGAGGGCAACAAAAAGAATAGAGGCGGTGTATAAAAAATTAAAAAGGCCGCTGAGTTATAAAGATGTGGAATTTAAAAAAGCAAAGGATTTAAATCCAGTTTCCAATGTTTCGCGGCACCAATTTATAGAAATGGTAAACAAGGCCAAGCGCTATATCCGAGCCGGTGATATCATCCAAGTAGTTTTATCCCAGAGATTCAAGGCGCATATAAAAAACGATACCTTTGCTATATATCGCAGATTAAGAAGTTTAAATCCCTCTCCTTATATGTTTTACTTAAAATTCAAGGACTTAAGTTTAATTGGTTCTTCGCCTGAGATGTTGTTGCGCTGTGAGAATGGTATAATAAAGACGCGACCTATTGCCGGCACGCGGCGACGGGGAAAAGACGAGATAGAAGATTTAAAATTGGAAAAAGAACTTTTAAATGATAAAAAAGAATGTGCCGAGCATATTATGCTGGTAGATTTAGGAAGGAATGATTTAGGCCGCGTCAGTAGATATGGCAAGGTAAATGTATCTGATTTTATGACCGTTGAAAGATATTCCCATGTAATGCATATTGTTTCGGAGGTATCCGGTAGACTTTCACCCCGCAAAGATATGTACGATGCCTTAAGGGCGGCTTTTCCTGCAGGAACCGTCACGGGTTCACCCAAGATTCGCGCAATGGAGATTATTGATGAACTGGAGAATATCCGCCGCGGTCCCTACGCCGGTTGCGTGGGTTATATTAGTTTTTCAGGTAATTTAGATACCGCAATCACAATCAGGACGATAATTGTAAAGGGTAGGACTGCCTATATTCAGGCAGGCGCAGGAATCGTTGCGGATTCAAAACCCGAAAGAGAATATCGGGAGACCATAAATAAGGCAAAGGCGCAGCTAGAGGCCTTGGGTTGAAAAAATGTTTAATGTTTAATTTTAATTAAGAAGAGGAGGTTTAAGTAATGTCAGTCAGGATTAGATTAAGCAGGGTGGGGAAAGGAGCAAAAAAAAGGCCGTTTTTCCGTATCTCGGTAATGGATAGACGCAAAAGCCGCGATGGCAGGGTGATTGAGAATATCGGTATATACGACCCAACAAAGGAACCGGCATTATTTAGAATTGACAAAGAAAAATTTGACGCCTGGATAAAGAAAGGCGCCAGCGTTTCCGAGACAGTAGCCAGATTAGCAAAGGCAATAAAAAACAGTTAGTTTTAAAAGGAGGATGTTTATGCCTGCAGCGCAAGGGGTAAATCCCATAGTCAATTTCATTCCCTTTATATTAATTTTTATCATTTTTTATTTTTTATTGATTAAACCGCAAAAGCAAAGGGAAAAAGAACATCAAAAGATGTTGTCAAATATCACAAAAAACGATGAGGTGATTACTTCCGGTGGAATCCACGGCACCGTAGTAAATATCAAAGACAAGACATTTATAATCAGAGTGGATGAAGATGTTAAAATAGAGGTAGAAAAGGGTTGTATTGCCCAGGTAATAAGCAAGGGGTAGTATAAATTATGAAACGCCTGATTCTAAAATTTGTGGTTATATTTTTGGTCCTGGGTTTAAGTATCTGGTTTGCTTTTCCTTTAAAGAAACGGATTAATCTTGGTCTTGACCTTGAAGGCGGGATGCATCTTTTATTAAGAGTTGATACCACCAAGCTTTCGCCGGAGGCAAGGCAGGATGCAGCAGAGAGGGCATTAGAGGTTATCAGAAACCGGATTGATGAATTTGGGGTAAGGGAGCCATCTATCCAGAGGCAGGGCGAGGATGAAATTGTGGTGCAACTACCGGGGATTACCGACCGCCAGCGGGCAATGGATATAATTGGCAAAACTGCGCTTTTAGAATTTAAGCTCGTTTCTTCAGATGGAGAAAAAATAAAAGAGGCCCTGGAAGGCAATATCCCGCCAGGATACGAACTGGCATATTCAGAGGAAGATAATGAACCGCTGCTCTTAGAAAAGACAACCCTATTGACCGGAGATATGCTTAAGACCGCCTATGTTAGATTTGATACCGCCCAATTTAATGAACCGGTTGTGGCTTTAGAGTTTAATCCAGAAGGCGCAAA
This sequence comes from Candidatus Omnitrophota bacterium, assembly GCA_023818885.1. GTDB lineage: Bacteria > Omnitrophota > Gorgyraeia > Gygaellales > JAMWDD01 > JAMWDD01. Next base: position 11,911 of record JAMWDD010000012.1, read on the forward strand.
AAAATTTGCCGAAATTACCGCCGCGAATGTAGGCAGAAGATTGGCCATAATTCTTGATGGCAAGGTTCAATCAGCACCTCGAATAAGAGAAGCCATACCTTCGGGAGAGGCAGTGATTACCGGCCGTTTTACGCCGGAGAAGGCGCAGGATTTGGCTTTGGTCCTGCGTGTGGGTGCATTGCCCGCGCCGATGTATATTGAAGAGGAAAGGACGGTGGGACCGCTTTTAGGCCAGGACTCCATCAAGAAAGGGGTGAAGGCAAGCATCATTGGCACGGCCTTTGTTTTTGCCTTTATGATGGTTTACTACCTTTTGGCCGGTGTGATTTCCTCGCTTGCGCTGGCGTTTAACCTTTTAATTATCTTAGGCAGTTTAGGAATATTGCCTTTGCTTTTTCCCGGGGTATCCGCCACCCTTACCCTGCCGGGTATTGCGGGTATTGCGCTTTCTTTGGGTATGGCGATTGACGCCAATGTTTTGATTAACGAAAGAATTAGAGAGGAATTAACGAGTGGTCAGTCGCTTTCCTCTGCCATCATCAATGGTTACCGCAGGGCCTTTACTGCCATTTTTGATTCCAATGTCACTACCTTGATTGCGGCATTTTTATTGTTTCAGTTTGGCACTGGTCCTATCCGCGGATTTGCCGTCACTTTAACTATTGGTATTATCGCCAGTTTATTTACCGCCATATTTTTTACGCGCGCGATCTTTGAATTGCTCCTTGAATTCGGCATCCTAAAGGGTTTGCCGATGTTAAAACTTTTTGGAACGACAAAATTTGATTTTATCGGAAAAAGAAAGGTATTTTATGCTATTTCATTAATGGTAATTATTGCGGGTTTGATCTTGACTTTTATAAAAGGTAAGAATGTCTTAGGTATAGATTTTTCCGGCGGTCAACTACAGGAATATAAATTTAAAGATCATGTTTCTGTAGATAGCGTGCGTTTAAAGCTAAAAGAAATAGGCCTCTCAGATGCATCAATCCAGCAATTTAAGGATAACCCGCAAGTTGTGCTTATCCGCACAGCCATGGATAAAGAAGCCGTAATTACGCAGGAGTTAAGAAGGGGCTTTCCGGATCAGGATATCCAGGTCTTAAGGATAGAGAAGGTTGGGCCTTTGGCAGGGAAGATGTTGGGTAAAAAAGCAACTGCGGCCTTATTTTGGTCTTTAATCGGAATATTGGTTTATGTGGCTTTCCGGTTTAAGCACTGGAATTTTGCCATCGCCGGTATCATTGCGTTGTTCCACGACGTGCTTGTTACCTTATCCTTTATGGTCTTTACCCAGCGGCCGATTGACCTTTTAACCATTACCGCATTTCTTACTATTATCGGTTATTCTATTAATGATACTATTGTCATTTATGACCGCGTGCGCGAAAATAGCCGCTTCTTTAAAAAAGGCACCTTAGCCGAGTTGATAAATTTAAGTGTTAATCAAATGTTATCCCGCACTGTCCTTACCTCAGGTGTTACACTTTTAGTCGTGTTCTCCATTTTTTTATACGGCGGAGAAGTGTTATCTAATTTTGCCTTTGCCTTGCTGGTGGGTTTTTTCTCCGGAGTTTATTCCACGGTCTATATTGCCTCGCCACTTGTCCTTGCCTGGACACGCAAGAGTTTAAAATAATAATAATTTAAGGGATATCACCATCCCCAATCATTAAATCGAGATGTTCAAGTCATTAAAATTATATGTTACGCAAGAAATTAACTTGGATGACCTTTTGGCTTCTTTGCTTGATTTAGGTTACAGAAGGCAGGAGGCAGTGGCGGAAGAAGGGGAATTTTGCCGGCGCGGTGGTATCGTTGATATCTTTGCCGTCACCTTTGAATTACCTATACGCATTGAATTGGAAGAGGAGAGCATTATCTCCATCAAGAGTTTTGAGCCGGTTAGCGGAAAATCAGCTTGGGAGCATCAGATGGTGATTATACTGCCGGTAAGAAAAGTCCATCCCAGCCGCATTGCTGTCTTCAGCGAAGAATTCCCCTTGGATAATTTTTTGGATATAAAGGTCGGCGATTATGTGGTGCATGTGCAGCATGGCATTGGCAGATTCTTGGGTATGGAAAAAATTGATACGCCCAGCGGCTTAAAAGACCATTTAGTGATTGAATATGACCGCCAGGAAAAACTCTATGTGCCCATTGATTCAATGCACCTCGTTCAGAAATACATTTCATTTAGCCACCGCAGGCACTTAAAGCTTTCCCGCTTAGGAACAAAGGAATGGCTGAGGACAAAATTATATGTGCGTAAAGGAGTGCAAAAATTAGCCTGGGAACTCCTTAATTTGCAGGCAATGCGGATGAGTATGCAGGGTTTTGCTTTTTCTCCTGACAATGAATGGCAGAAAGAATTTGAGAGGACCTTTCCTTATCGCCAGACACCTGACCAGGCCAAGGCGACAGAAGAGGTAAAGCAGGATATGCAGTCACCTCGACCAATGGATAGATTGCTTTGTGGCGATGTGGGTTATGGTAAGACCGAGGTGGCGATGCGGGCTGCTTTTAAAGCAGTTTTGGATAATAAACAAGTCGCCTTTTTGGTGCCGACAACCATTCTGGCTGAACAGCATTATCATAACTTAATGAGCCGCATCCGCGATTTTCCCGTTAATCTGGCGATGCTTTCGCGTTTTCAAAGCAAAGGAAGGCAAAAGGGTATAATTGAAGGCATTGCGCAAGGGACAATAGATATTATCATCGGGACCCACCGCCTCTTATCGCCGGACATTAAATTTAAAGATTTGGGGTTGGTAATTATTGATGAAGAACAACGCTTCGGCGTAAAGGCAAAAGAATACTTAAAGAACCTTAAATTGACCACGGATGTGCTTACGCTTACCGCCACCCCCATACCCCGCACCCTTTATATGAGTTTGATGGGGATAAAAGACATTTCTATAATCAATACCCCACCGGAAAACCGTTTGTCTATTTTCACGTATGTGGTAGAATATGATGAAGATTTAATCCGGCAGGCAATTTTAAGAGAACTCTCGCGCCGGGGTCAGGTTTATTTTGTACATAATCGGATATTAGATATTGAAAAAGTTGTCAGAAAAGTAGCCGCCCTTTCACCCCCGCAGGCAAAGATTGCGGTTGCCCACGGCAAGATGCATACAAGAGAATTAGAGCGAATTTGTTTAGAATTTTTAAAAGGAAATATTGATATATTGGTTTCTACAAACATAATTCAGTCAGGGGTAGATGTGCCGAATGCGAATACCCTTATTGTAGATGATGCCAGCGAATTTGGTCTTGCCGATTTGCATCAATTGCGCGGTCGGGTGGGAAGATTTGATCGCGCTGCCTATGCTTATTTTTTAATCCAGCGTAAAGATTATTTGAATCCCGAGGCAAAAAAACGACTGGATGCCTTAATGGAATATTCGCAGTTAGGTAGCGGTTTTAAAATTGCGATGGAGGATTTAGAAATCCGAGGTGCAGGAAACCTCCTGGGCTATGAGCAACATGGATTTATTATGGCAGTGGGATTTGACCTTTACTGTCGGCTGTTGAGAGAAAGCATAAGTTCGTTTAAGAAAATAATGGAGGAAAGGGAGAAGAGTTAAAATGAAAAAAATTATTTTGTTATATTTGATTTTTTCTATTTTATGTTTAACGCAAGGAATCGGGGCACAGGATAAGATTGTGGCAGTGGTAAACCGAGAAATAATTACCCAATCAGATGTGAATAATTTTTCCAAGTTTATCCGGATGCAATTGGCAACTCAATATCACGGCAAAGACTTGGAGGAAAAGTTTTTTGAGATTATGCCCCGGATATTAGAAAGATTAATTGAAGACAAATTGATTATTCAGGAAGCAAAGAAGGAGGGTATTAAGATTGATGAGGCGCGGATTAAGGCCGCCTTAGAAGAGATGAAAAGGCAGTATCCATCAGAAAATGCCTTTCGAGAAGATATTGTAAGACAGGGTCTTACCCAGGCAGACATTGAAGATAAAATTCGCAATCAGTTAATGATGCAGGCAATTATAGAGATAAAAATAAGAAACAAGATTAGGATTAACCCGAAGGAAGTCACGGATTTTTACCAGCAACACCAGGATGAATTAAATAAGCCGGCGAGTCGAGATGTGCTATCCATATCTATCCCTGATGCGGTAACGGCAAGACGCGTTTGGGAGGATTTAAAAAAGAAAGACGATTTTAGCGAGGTCGCCCACTCTTATAACCTCCAAGTAAATGAACTTGGCCAGATACAGCCCGGGCAATTAAAGAAAGAACTGGATGAGATTATCTCTTTATTAGCGGTGGGTGAGATTTCCGATATAGTAAAGTTTGATAATAAATTTTACATCTTTAAATTACAGAGAATAAATCCGCCTCAGAAAAGGTCTTTTGAGGAGGTAAGGCAAGATATTTATAATTACATTTTTGAACAGAAGATGCAAGATGCGATGGATAAGTGGTTGAATGAACTTAAGGCAAAGGCGTACATTGAAATTAAAAATTCTTAAAGCCCGCAGGATGAATAAGTTAAAAAAGATAAGGGTGGGCATTACCATGGGTGACCCGGCGGGAATTGGGTCAGAAATTATTTTAAAGGCATTAAAGATGCCGAAGGTTTTGGGTTTGGCTAAATTTGTAGTAATTGGTGACCGGAAGGTATTCCAGAAAGTTGGGGGCTTGCCAGATAAAAATATTGAATTCATTGATTTAAATAATGTTGGCAAAAAGAATTTTTGTTTTGGCAAAATAAACGCGATAAATGGAAAGGCATCGTTAGAATATATTTTTGAAGCACTTAATTTATGGAGACGGAAACAGATTGATTGCTTAGTAACCTGTCCGCTCTCTAAAGAGGCCATAGAATTAGCGGGTTTTCATTACAAAGGACACACCGAGTTATTGGCGGATCTTTGTCATTCAAAAGAGCCGTTGATGCTTTTGATGAATAAGTATTTAAAATTTAGTTTAGTTACTCGGCATATTGCTATAAAGAAAGTGCCGTCTACTTTAAATAAAGAGCAGGTCTACAAAACCCTTTTATCTACGCAAGCGGCATTAAAGGATTTTTTTAAGATTAATCGGCCACGTCTTGTTGTATTGGCCTTAAATCCCCATGCCTCAGATGGCGGATTGTTCGGCAGAGAAGAGATAGAGATTATTCAGCCGGCAGTAAATGAGGTAAAGACCGAAGTCATTATTGAGGGACCCTTGGCCGCAGATTCCGCAATTCAAAAATTAAGGCAAGGAAAATATGATTGCGCCGTGGCAATGTATCATGACCAGGCATTGATACCGCTTAAATTAACTGATGCCGGAAGCGGCGTCAATCTCACTTATGGCCTACCTTTTGTGCGCACTTCACCCCTTCATGGTACGGCCTTTGACATCGCTGGAAAAAACAAGGCAAGTCCCAATTCTTTGATTGCTGCCATAAAATTAGCCATCCGATGCACGCAAAACCAAAGAAGCGCTTAGGCCAGGTCTTTTTAGTAAATCGCCGCATCCAGGATAGGATTATTGAAGCTGCGAACTTAAGGCCCGGCGATAGGGTACTGGAGATTGGTCCGGGCAAAGGCGAACTTACTTCTAAACTTATTTGTCGGGTAAAGAAATTGGTGGTTGTTGAGATAGATAGAGATTTGTGCGAGCGGTTAAAAGAAAGTTTTAAAAACAAAAAAAATATAAAAGTAGTTAATCAAGATATCCTAAAATTTAATATCAGCGATTATTTTAAAAAAGGTAAAATTAAAATAATCGGAAACATCCCTTATTATATTTCTACGGCGATTATTGAATATCTCTTAAGCCAGAGAAATAGGATTGAGGTGGCATACCTTATGTTACAGAAGGAGTTTGCCCGGCGATTAGTGGCCAGGGCACAGGATAAAGACCGCAGTTCTTTAAGTTGCTTTGTGCAATTTTATACTGAGCCAGAGATATTATTTTATGTTAAGAAAGGGAATTTCTGGCCTCATCCCAGGGTTGATTCTGCCTTTGTGAAGTTAAAAATAAGGCCAGAACCTATTTTTTCTGTTAAGAATGAGAAAATTTTTTTTAAAATTATCCGCACCAGTTTCAGCCAGCGCCGCAAGACCTTAAGGAATAGTTTGTCTAACATAGTTCCGGAAGAGAAGTTAAAGGCCTTCTTTGAGACCTTTGGCATTAATCCAAATGTCCGTGCGCAGGAGCTGGGTCTTGAAGATTTCGCCCATTTGGCAAATTCTATTGCTTGACAATTTTTTTCATTATGCTATATTAAATATAATCTTCGGGGCATCCGCCCTAAGAGGGTGGACCGCTGATGATTACGGCGGGGGTGAAATTCCCGGCTGGTAGTGAAAGCCTACGAGAGCCGAAAATACGGCTCAGATCAAGTGAAATTCTTGAGCCAATAGTTCCGAATGTAGCGACGCAAAAGATGTCGCAAAATTTCGGGATGCCGCAAATCGGCATCACAGCCTAGATGGGAGAAGATGAGATTAATGTTTTACATTTTTAGCCCGAAGATAACTTCGGGCTAATTTTTTGGAGGGTAAGTGTTTAATAGTGTCCAGGAAATAATCCAGGATTTAAGGCAGGGCAAGATGGTTATTGTCGTTGACGATGCCGACCGTGAGAACGAAGGCGATTTAATTATGGCCGCAGAATTTGCAAGGCCCAAGGATATCAATTTTATGGCCAAGTATGGTCGTGGTTTAATCTGTGTTCCGATGGAGAAAAGTCGGCTGGATAAGTTAGGTCTCCACCCCATGTTAGAGAATAGATTTTCCGCAGCCGGTAGAAAAGACCCTTATTCTACTGGTTGGATGATTTCAGTTGATGCTGCCTCGGGTATTACCACGGGTATATCCGCCTACGACCGGGCGCACACCATAAAGGTGCTTGTTGACCCAGAAACTCGGAGTTCAGATTTGATTCGGCCGGGACACATCTTTCCTTTGCAGGCAGTAGAAGGAGGGGTTTTGGTCCGGGCGGGACATACCGAGGCCTGCGTGGATTTAATGAAGTTAGCCGGACTTTATCCGGCAGGCGTCATTTGCGAGATAATGAACGAAGATGGTAGTATGGCGCGCCTTGCGCAATTAAAAGAATTCGCCCTCCAGCACAATTTGAAGATTATTTCTATCGCTGATTTGATTGAATATCGTCGGCGTAACGAAAAACTCATTGAGAGAATTGTCCAGACAAATTTACCTACTGAGTTTGGCGATTTTAGATTAATGGTGTATCAGGATTTGATTAGCAGACAACATCATTTAGCACTCACCTTGGGTATTGACGAATTAACCGCTAAAGAAGAAGCCATCCTCGTCAGGGTGCATTCAGAGTGTCTTACCGGTGATGTCTTTGGGTCTTTGCGTTGTGATTGCGGAAAAC
>JAMWDD010000102.1 GCA_023818885.1 Candidatus Omnitrophota bacterium
TACCTTATGAAGTTTTAGAAAAAATAGCAAATCGGATTATTAATGAAGTCAAGGGCGTAAATAGGGTTGTCTACGATATTTCCTCTAAACCTCCTGCGACTATTGAGTGGGAATAAAAAGTTTGTGTTGTGTAATGAATAGGAACTAAGAGGACAATAATTTGCATAACACCTTACGCCTAAAACATTACACAATTTATAATTGAATGCCCCGTTCCGAATTTATTCATCTCCATGTCCATACTCAATATAGCCTCTTAGATGGCGCCTGCCGTATCCCCGAACTTTTGGACCTGGCCAAAAAATACAGTATGGATTCCCTGGCCATTACCGACCATGGCAATATGTTTGCGGCGATTGAGTTTTATAATGCCAGTCAGGCTCAAGGGATAAAACCAATTATCGGCTGCGAGGTATATATTGCCCCCAATTCCCGATTCGAGAAAAAGTTCGTAAGAAATAGTCAAGACCCCTTTTACCATTTTATATTACTGGCTAAAGATGAGGAGGGTTATCGCAATCTGATGAGATTAGTTTCTATAGGTTATTTGGAAGGGTTTTATTACAAGCCCCGCATCGATAAAGAGGCACTTTCTCAGCATGCAAAGGGTCTTATTGGTCTTTCTAGTTGTCTAAAATCTGAGATTGCAAGCCTCCTTCAGGAGGGCCGTTTTAACGATGCCTTAAAGGCCAGCGATGAGTACAGCCATATTTTGGGAAAAGGCAATTTTTATCTGGAGTTACAAGAAAATGGCATTGCTGAGCAAAAAAAAGTGAATCAAGGATTACTTAAAATAGCAAAAGAGCTCTCTTTACCGGTTGTAGCAACTAATGATGTGCATTACCTTAATCAGAAAGACGCTGCCGCTCACGAAGCGCTTTTGTGCATCCAAACCCAGACGACCCTCGATGACACCAACCGAATGCGTTTCCAGACCGACGAATTTTATTTTAAAAGTCCGGCGCAAATGAAAGAACTCTTTTCAGATAATCCTGAGGCAATTAAAAATACCCGCGAGGTAGCGGAGAAGTGTAACCTGGAATTAGATTTTTCGCAGATTCATTTGCCAAGATACGAGCCTCCTGATTCCATGGCAAAAGAGGAATTTTTAAGAAAACTTTGCGAAGAAGGTTTAAAGAAAAGGTTTAAAGAAGAGACGGCTCAGATACGCCAGAGGATGGAGCAGGAACTGACCATGATTAAGAATATGGGCTTTACCAGTTATTTCTTAATCGTTTGGGACTTTATCCATTATGCCAAGGAAAATAAGATTCCCGTCGGCCCAGGGCGTGGCTCAGCCGCGGGAAGTTTGGTGAGTTATCTTTTAGGGATCACAGATATAAATCCTCTCGATTATGGTCTTTTATTTGAAAGATTTCTTAATCCCGAGCGCTTGAGTTTACCTGATATTGATATTGACTTTTGCTATGAAAGAAGGCAAGAAGTAATTGATTACGTTACCAAAAAATACGGTCAGGAAAATGTTGCCCAAATCATTACCTTTGGTACAATGATGGCGCGGGCAGTAATCAGAGATGTGGGTAGGGTGATGGGTCTACCTTATAAGGATGTGGACCGGATTGCCAAGATGGTGCCGCCTGAATTAGATATTAAACTGAGAGAGGCGCTGGAGTCTTCAGAAGAGTTAAATAATCTTTATAAAAATGACCCACAGGTCCTAAAACTGATTAATACCGCCTTGGTCTTGGAAGGTTTGACGCGACATGCCTCTGTACACGCTGCGGGAGTGGTGATTGCCGACAAACCCTTGGTAAACTACCTGCCTTTATTTAAGACTACTGATGAGCACGTTACCACTGGTTATGAGATGGGTGCTTTGGAAAAAATCGGATTGCTCAAGGTTGATTTTCTGGGATTACGCACACTTACTGTGATTGATTCAACCCTTCGTCTAGTTAAAGAAAGACATGGAGAAATCATCGATCTGAATAATCTTACTTTAGACGACCCGCTTACTTTTAAATTACTTCAGGCCGCAAATACCGAAGGCGTATTTCAGTTAGAGAGTGCGGGCATGCGGGATTTATTGCGCCGTCTCTCTCCGGAACGGTTTGAAGACCTTATTGCCATCCTTGCCTTACACAGACCGGGTCCTTTGGGTTCAAAAATGCTGGATGATTTTATCCAGCGCCGGCATAATCAGGTAGAGATAAGATATGACCATAAAAGTTTAGAGCCGATACTTAAAGAGACATATGGAATCATTCTTTATCAGGAACAGATAATGCAGATTGCCAATACACTTGCCGGCTTTAGTCTTGCCCAGGCAGACCTTCTGCGTCGGGCAATGAGCAAGAAAAACCCTGAAGTGATGGAACAACAAAGAAAAAATTTTGTGCTCGGTTGCCAGAAAAAAGGCATTAATTCTCTAACGGCAAACAAGATTTTTGACCTCATCGTGCATTTTTCTGGTTATGGTTTTAATAAATCCCATTCTGCTGCCTATGCCTTGATTTCTTACCGTACCGCCTATCTTAAGGCGCATTATCCGGTAGAATTTATGACAAGTCTTCTTACCTCAGAACGCGACAATACCGATAAAATTGCCCAATACGTTGCTGAATGCAACCGGATGGGAATTACCGTCTTGCCTCCCGATGTAAATGAATCCGATGCTTACTTTAAGGTTGTGGATGACAAAAAGATACGCTTTGGGCTGTTGGCCGTAAAAAATGTTGGGCAAGGGGCGATAGATTCAATTATTGAGGCAAGAAAAAGAAGGGGTAAATTTAAATCTTTAAATGAATTGGTGGAGAATATTGATTTACGGTTGGTTAATCGTAAGGTCTTCGAGAGTTTAATTAAATGTGGAGCATTAGATTCATTTGGGATGCCTCGCGCGGCAATGCTGGCAATGCTTGATGATTTATTAGAGAATGCCGCCAAGATTCAGAGAGAAAGGGCTACCGGACAGTTGTCTTTCTTTGATTTAGGAGATGCCCTAAGGGGAGGGGGTGAATTCAGAAATAAGGTTGCTCAGATTAGAGAATGGCCCCAGCCACAATTATTGGCCTTTGAAAAAGAGATGCTCGGCTTTTATATTAGCGGTCATCCCCTGGCAAGATATGCCGGGATACTTAAACGTTTTGCCTCCTGCTCAATATCCAGTCTTAGCCAACAAAGGGATGGGGATGAGGTAAAAATTGTAGGCTTAATTATTAAGGTAAAACATGCAACTACCCGCGCCAGCAAGGAAAAAATGGCGATATTAAAGTTAGAAGATTTAAATGGCGTGGTTGAGGTTTTGGTATTTCCGGCGGTTTTTAGCAAAATAGAAAGGCATCTGGAAGTAAACACGGTGGTATTGCTTAAAGGAAGACTCAATCTTAGAGAGGAGTCCCCCAAGATCATTGTCAATGACATCACGCCTATAGATATGGTTTATAAATTGATTAGCGCGATTAACATAAATTTAAGTAATCTGCGCGAAAATGTGTTTGATACGCTTAAGGGCATATTGCGCTC
>JAMWDD010000103.1 GCA_023818885.1 Candidatus Omnitrophota bacterium
GGCAATTTTAGCCATTATTTGGACACTTGGTCTGTTAACTGCTCCGCTTTCAATCTTTATAAGCGTAGTGTATTTTATATCCGCTTTTTTGGCTAAATCGTCTTGGGTTAAGCCAAGTTTCGCTCTAAATTTTTTTATGTTTTCGCTTATAACTTTTCCACTTGTCATACTAATAAAGTTTTGGTAGTATAATAGTAAATGATAATTTTACATCTACTATTATATTACCAAAAATATGAAATCAATCAAGAAAAAGAAAAGCCCGCTTCTGGCGTTCCGCTTATGCGGAACAAAGACAAAAAATTAAATTTCTGCTTCAAAATCGGCTGGCGAGTCCTCGCAGAGGGCGAGCCAGCCTTAAGATTTACCGATTGGCGGAGAGGCTGGGATTCGAACCCAGGGGCCAGGTTGCCCCGGCCAATTGCTTAGCAGGCAACTGCATTCAACCACTCTGCCACCTCTCCCGAGTCGCTTCGCTGGAATTATCAAAAATCCTTTTTAATTAGGACTTATTCTTAATTCGTTTCTTCCTAAAGAACTCCGACAAAAGCGCTCCGCATTCTTTCTTTAAAACGCCCTTTTTAACCAGAATACGGTGATTTAATTTTTTATTGTAGGCGATATTTATGACTGAACCACAGGCGCCAGTTTTGGGGTCATCTGCGCCGTAAATTATGCTTTTTATGCGCGCAAGCACCAGGGCTCCTGCGCACATAGAACACGGCTCAATTGTAACATAGATAGTTGCGCCATGCAACCACTTTGCACCCAGATAATTGGTTGCGGAAGTAAGCGCCAGCATCTCGGCATGGGCGGTAGGGTCTTTGAGACGCTCTACTTGATTATAGCCGCGGCTGATAATTTTATTTTTATAAACAATTACGCAGCCCACCGGCACTTCATCGTCGTCAAAGGCGCGTTGCGCTTCTCTTAGCGCTTCGCGCATATAGAGCTCGTCTTGTTTTTCCATGAATTAAAATGCGCCTGGGAGGACTCGAACCACCAACCTCGCTCACTTTCGTTCGCTCCCCAGAGGGGCTTATTGCTCCTCTGGCCGAAGATTCGGGGTGTCACCCCGCAGTGTAACTAAAGTGACATTCATTGAAGGGAAATTGTTTTTTTCCTCAAGCTCCCCTTTTTGTTGGTGCGCCCAGGTGGAGTCGAACCACCAACCCTCAGTTCCGTAGACTGATGCTCTATCCAATTGAGCTATGGGCGCAAAAGCGGTGTTAATAAATTAGCACAATAAAACCATCAAGGCAAGTTATTTATGATGTTCCAATAGCGGCTTAATCGCGCGGTAGATTTTTTCTGCTATTAATGCATAACCCGCATCATTGGGGTGGATTTGGTCGCTTTTTAAGTCGGGGTTGAAGAGAATGCCTCCTAAGATATTGGGGACTAAAAGGGCCTTTCTCTGTCTGGCGATCCGTCTAAATCCGGCTAAATATTCATCCTGCCATAAACCAGCGCGCACCTGCGCCAAAACTACTATTGCGCCTTGTTGTTGGATAAGTCCGACGATTCTCTCAATATTACTTAATGTCTCTTCTTTGGGTAGGCCCTGTAAAAAATCATTGCCGCCAAATTCTACGATTACCAAACGGGGATTTTTTTCTAAGACGTCCTTTTGTACGCGGGCCAAGGCATCGCGTGTTGTATCACCACTTACCCCCGCATTAATCACGGGTAGATCCAGTTTTTGGGATAAAAGCGCAGGATAATCGTGTCCGGGATTTGCGCCTTGGCCTTGGGTAATACTGTTGCCAAAACAGATGATATTTACTCCTCTTGAATCAAGGTTGGCAATCCTTTGGCCGCAGCCAATGAGAAAAAAACTGATAAAAAGAACCGACCATAAGCGCATCTACCGAATTATTTGGATGGCGGGCCCGACGGGATTTGAACCCGCGATCTTCAGATCGACAATCTGACGTGTTAAACCGGGCTACACCACGGGCCCTGAAGATGCAAGGGATTACATTATACACAGCACAGCCGACAAATCAATATTTTTGTCTCTAAATCGCTCCCTGACAAAAGGTGGCTTGTGTCATCAGGATTCCATAAGCCAATCTTATGGGCTTTGCCTGCCGCACAATTTTTATCTCTAAAGAAAAGAGTATTCCTTGCGGCGCCCGTTCATATCTACGCTCGTGCTCCTCTTATCTTGAAGCATTATGCCTTTTTAGATTTAACCTCTGCCTTTGATTTCCTTATGGTATTGCTGAAGTGACGTGGGTTCCGCTGTTTTCTGCTTGGCCGCCTCAATTCCTTCTACACTAGCAATGGCTGCTGCCATGGTAGTAATATAAGGAATCTTATGCTGGATCGCCATAATCCGGATATAACTATCATCGTATTTGCTATCTTTTCCGACGGGTGTATTAATAATCAGATGTATTTGTTTATTTTTAATCGCATCCGCGATGTTTGGTCGGCCTTCATGTAATTTTTTAATCTCAGTGGAGTAAATACCCCTTTCTTTTAAAAAGCGGCTGGTATTTGTCGTGGCGTAAATGTTGAAACCCAAGTCCTTAAGTTTTCTTGCGACTTGTACTGCTTGTGGTTTATCCTTATCTGCAACCGTCAACAAGACATTGCCGGTCAAGGGAAGTTTGGCGTCGGCTGCCTCTTCTGCCTTATAAAAAGCAAGGCCGAAATTATCCGCAATCCCCAGTACTTCACCAGTGGCGCGCATCTCCGGACCAAGGACAGGGTCAACCTCAGGAAACATATTAAAAGGAAAGACCGCCTCTTTTACTCCGACATAAGGTAAGGAAAACTGCTTAAGTTCTGGGAAATCTTTAAGTTTCTTTCCTAAAATTACCTGGGTAGCAATGCGCGCCAAGGCAATACCAGTTACTTTAGAGACCAAAGGCACGGTACGCGAAGCACGCGGGTTCGCCTCTAAGATATAAACCTTGTCATCGCAGATAGCAAACTGGATATTGATGAGACCCACGACCTTAAGTTCCCGCGCAATCTGTGCAGTATATTTTTCAATTAAGTCCAGGTGCTCCTTTTTAATGCTGCGTGGCGGAATAACACAAGCAGAATCACCAGAATGTACACCCGCATATTCAATATGCTCCATCACGGCAGCCACAAAAGTATCTTCTCCGTCGCAGAGCGCATCAACCTCTGTTTCTAAAGCGTGCTCAAGAAAGCGGTCAATGAGCAGGGGGTATGCGGGGCTTACCTGAATTGCTTCCTTGGCGTATTTTATAAGTGTTTTTTCATCATAAATTATTTCCATACCCCTGCCGCCTAAAACAAAAGATGGCCGCACCATTAATGGATAACCAATCTTTTGTGCAATGGAAATTGCTTCCTCGAGTGAGCGCGCGGTTGCCCCCTCTGGCTGCGGGATATTCAATTCTATCATTTTCTTTCTAAATAATTCGCGGTCCTCGG
>JAMWDD010000104.1 GCA_023818885.1 Candidatus Omnitrophota bacterium
TTCATGCGACATCAGATGCCTTTCAATAAGAAATTGTTTATCAAGATTATCCATCTCGGATAATTTTAAAAATACGGCATTTTTAAGATAGTCAACATTCTCCATGGCCTTGCTTACCATCTCGGTTGTTTTTTGCGCCTGTTTCTCATCTGCCCAGTTAGGGAAAGGAATTTTCTCTATGTTTCTAGCCAGCCGAATTCTGCTGGACATCACGATATCCGAATTGGGGCCGGTACTTTTAAGCCATTCACTCGTATGACTTAATAAATCATCTAGTTTCATCTGGTTTCTCCTTCGTCCCTCTTTTTGCCTTTTGTAATTCTTTAATCTGATCGCGGATGCGCGCGGCCTCCTCAAACTCTTCTTTCTCAATCGCCCGCTGGAGTTTCTGGCGCAGTTCCTCTAAATCTTCCACCTCTTTTAAAACTCGGCTGATTTTATGCGGTGCCTTACCAAGGTGTTGTGCTGAGCCATGGATTTTTTTTAACAGAGGAACCAGGTATTTCTTAAAAGCAGGATAACATTCACTACAACCCAATCTTCCCATCTTAAGAAAGTTATTATAGGTAATCCCACAGTTTGGGCATTTAAGTTTTATTGTTTCTTTTTCTTCCCAGGGTTTACCGAATTCTGCCAGACCCGCCAAAAGGTCGGCCAGACCAAACTGATTCTCCATCTGTTGGGATTTCTTTCTGGCACAATCTTCGCACAGATGCAATTCTGTGATCTGGTCGTCAATGATCTCGGTTAAGTGAACGGTTGCCTGTTTTTTGCCGCATACATCGCATAACATATCTGGCCTCCTGATAGGTTCGGCGCTTCTATTCGGATTTAATACTTTATGCCTTCTCGTTGGGTCAGTTTCTTAAATTCACGCATCAACTTGGTAGTCACCGGCCCCGGTTTTCCCTCGCCGATTCTACGGCCATCCACTTTTACCACCGGTATAATCTCAGCCGCTGTACCGGTTAAGAAACACTCATCAGAGATATAAACTTCGTGGCGGGTAATTACATGTTCATGCGCAGGGATTTTATTCTTCTTGGCAATATCCAAAACTGTATCGCGCGTAATACCACGCAAACTACCCATACACTGAGGAGGAGTATAAAGCTGATTGTGCCTGACAATAAAGATATTGTCACCGGTACATTCCGCAACATAACCTAAAGCATCCAGCATGATTGCCTCTTCGTATCCGCAATTTGCTGCCTCAATCTTGGCTAAGATATTGTTTAGATAATTTAAGGATTTAATCTGGGGATTCACTGCCTCGGGCAGATTCCTTACGGTAGGGACGGTGATAATTTCCAGCCCCTTTTTATACAATTCTTCCGGATAAAGCGTAATTTTATCCGCAATGATGATGACCGAGGGTTTGCCATAACATTTACGCGGGTCAAGCCCTAAATCTCCCTCACCCCGCGTCACAATCAGCCGGATATAGGCATCCTTTAAGCCATTTGTCTTTAGGGTCTTAAGTACTGCGGCAATGAGTTGTTCTTTGGAGAGAGGAATGCGCAGCAACAAAGAATGTGCCGATTCAAAGAGTCGGTCAATATGCTCTCGTAATTTAAAGACCCGGCGGTTATAGGAACGGATCCCCTCAAAAACTCCATCACCGTATAAAAGACCGTGGTCAAAAACTGAAATCTTGGCATCTTTTCTCTCAACCAATTCTCCATTAAGATAAATCTTCATAAGCCCCCCTTTAGTTTACTAATATCCCGTCTCTTAAATGTAATGTCCTATCCGCAATCTTTGCTACTTCCTCATTGTGCGTCACCAACACGACTGTCATATTATTCTCTTGATTTAATCGTTTAATCATCTCCATTACTTCGCCTCCCGTTTTTGAATCCAAATTCCCCGTTGGTTCGTCACAAAAGAGTATCTGGGGAGAATTGATGAGGGCACGGGCAATGGCAGTGCGTTGCTGTTCGCCTCCGGATAACTGGCTGGGTAAATGGTCTTTACGATCTTCTAGCCCCACACACTTAAGAAGGGAAAAGGCCTTTTCTTTTAACTGCGCCCATGAGAGCCGTTCCCTTTTACACAACGCCGGCAACAAAACATTCTCTAAAACATTGAATTCAGAAAAGAGATGATAAAACTGAAAGACAAAGCCCATATCCTGGTTTCTGATGCGGGATAAATCCCTATCCGCTAACTTATATATATCCGTTCCCTTAAAAGACACCTGACCTTGCGTGGGCGAATCCAACCCTCCCAAAATGTGGAGGAGCGTGGATTTACCCGCCCCTGAAGGCCCGATGATACTTACAATTTCACCTTGTCCTATTTTTAAATTTATCCCTTTAAGCACATGTAACTGTTGGCTGTTATTTTTAAAAACTTTATGTAAATCTTGCGCTTCTAACATCTATTCGTACCTTAATGCCTCCACTGGATTAAGTCGCGCCGCCTTAGATGCCGGATAGATTGTGGAAATCAGGGTGATTACCAATGCCGCAAGAATAATCAAAGTTATATCTGGCCACCACACCAAAGATACAGGCAAGCGGTCAATATAATATATGTCAGCAGGCAGCCGAATAAACTGGTATTTTTTAAGTAAAAGACATAAAATAACTCCGCTAAGCGTTCCTAAGATCACCCCTAAAGAACCAATCAGGAGTCCTTCAAGCGTAAAAATCTTTCTAATACTTTGGCTACTCATTCCCACTGCTTTAAGTATGCCGATATCTTTAATCTTTTCCGTAACCATCACAATCAAAGTGCTGACGATATTAAAACAAGCCACCAGGATAATCAAAGTCAGGATGATAAACATCGTAAATTTCTCTAATCTTAAAGCCGCAAAAAAGTTAGGATTTTTCTGCATCCAGGTCTTTATAATATAATCGTAGCCCAAAAAATTCTGTAATTCATCCTTTACTTTTTCCGCCAGATAAAGATTGTCTAATTTTATGGCTATCTCACCAGCAATATCCGCTGTGCCGAATATCTCCTGCGCCTGCTTCAGATTAACATAAATAAGATTTAAATCGTATTCATACATTCCAGAATTAAATATCCCGACTACCTTTAAATTGTAGGGCCTTGCCAGGGGAGAAAATACTTTTAAAAAATCTCCCTTTTTAAGGCCCAAATATAAAGCCAATTCCTTGCCTACCACTACCGTCCCCTCTCCTAAATCTGTTAGATCGCCCTGAATGAGATATTCCTTTATCTTAGTAACTGCTCCGGCGGTCGCAATATCAATCCCCTTAAGCCCTAAGGCGAATATCTTAGAATCATAAATAATAAAAACTTGGCCAGCTAAAACCGGGCTGGCGCCTTTGATATGGGGAAACTTCAGCAGTGCCTCCTTTAAGGCCGGATATTCGGCTAAGCCGTTCTCCTTGGAGACAATAAGGTGTGAATAATTGCCAACAATCTTTTCTTTT
>JAMWDD010000105.1 GCA_023818885.1 Candidatus Omnitrophota bacterium
CGCCTTGTCCAACCTACTGGGGGCTTTCTGCGAAGGAGGCAATGGACTGGATTAAGAATACCATGATTAAAGCATTTCCTTTAGGGAGGTTAAAATAAGACCGTTTCTTCCTAACCCTAATAATATCAATAATTTCTGACAGAACTGTCCCCGGGGGACAGTTCTGTCAGAACCCTTTAATAATAAAGGAGTTATTGAGAAACGGTCTTATTTAAAATGTTTAAAATGATGACGGAACGGATAATTATTGCGGGTTCAGGCGGACAAGGGATTATGCTTTTGGGAAAACTTCTGGCGCAGAGCGCTTTAATTGCCCAGAAGCACACCACTTGGTTTCCTTGTTATGGTGCAGAGGTAAGGGGCGGAAGTGCTTATTGTATGGTAGTGATTTCCGATAAAGAAATTGCCTCACCTTTGATAGAGAAGCCCGACACCTTAATCGTGTTTAATCAGCAGGCATTCTTAAGATTCAAAGAGAAAATAACAAACCAGACCTTGGTAATTGTCAATCAATCTTTGGCGGGAGAGGTAAAATTAAAGGCAAAAAAAATTATAAACGTTCCTTTAAGCGAGATAGCGCATCGTTTAGGCAATGTGCGTGTGGCTAATTGCGTGGCTTTTGGTGTGTACCTGGCAGAGAAAAAACTTTTTTCTTTAGCCGAGGTTTTTTCAGCCATGAAGGAATTGGCCGGAGAAGGAAAGGAAGATTTAATTGCCTTAAACCAAAAAGCAATTGAAGAGGGGCTAAGGTATGGTTCGCGTTAGGTTTGCGCCTTCACCTACGGGTTATTTACATATTGGCGGCAGCCGCACCAGCCTTTTTAACTGGCTTTATGCGCGGGCAAAACAAGGTAAATTTATCCTGCGCATTGAAGATACGGATAAAGCGCGCTCTAAAAAAGAATTCTTAGATGAAATCTTAGAGAGTTTAAGATGGTTGGGGATGGAGTGGGATGAGTTGTATTTTCAAAGCCAGCGTTTTGCACTTTATAAAGAATATGCACAAAAACTCCTTGATAAAGGCCTTGCCTATCGAGAAGGTGAGGCGATTATCTTTAAGGTCGTGCCGCAAAAAATAAAAATTAATGATTTAATCCATGGCGAGATTGAATTTGATGCCACCACCATCAAGGACCAGGTCTTGATAAAGTCCGATGGCACACCTACTTATAATTTTGCCTGCGTGGTAGATGATGCCTTGATGCAAATTACCCATGTTATCCGCGGCGATGACCATATCTCCAATACTCCCAAACAAGTTATGCTTTATCAGGTCTTGGGTTTTCCCTTACCGCAATTTGCGCATATCCCTTTAATTTTAGGCAAGGCCGGCGGACGGCTTTCTAAAAGAACCGGGGCAGTGGCAATTTCTGAGTATCGTAAGGCGGGTTATTTAGCCGAGGCCTTGGTAAATTTTCTTATGCTTTTGGGTTGGTCGCCGGGTAATAATCAGGAGATTATTACGCTTAAAGAAGCAATCAACCGTTTTGATATTACGCAGGTCAATAAGACCGCAGCCATCTTTGATTTAGAGAAATTAAATTGGTTAAACAATTATTATATTAAGCATACGGAACCCCAGCGATTACGGGAGTTAGTTATTCCCCTTCTTGTAGATGCTGGCTTGGTAGATAAGGCAAACCTTGATAAAGAATATGTTTTAAAAATTTTAAAATTGTTTCAACCGCGCCTAAATAACTTAAAAGATTTTTGCGCCTGGGCAGATTTCTTTTTTAAGAAAGAAATTGAAATTGAACCCGCAGCAAAAGAAAAGTTTTTAGCGGTAGATAAGTCAGCGGAATTTAAACTTTTTCTGGAAAAATTAGCTGCCTTAGAGGACTTTAATCCCCTTTCTATTGAAGAGGCGTTTCGTAACTTAGTCAGGGAATTAAATATTGAATCCCGTTCGCTTATCCATCCTCTCCGTGTGGCTTTGACGGGAAAGACCGTGGGACCAGGTTTATTTGAAGTGATTTATTATTTGGGATTAGAACGCACTAAACAACGTTTGAGTAAGTGGATAAAATAAAAATTGGACAATTTAAATAAGCATATTTTGAAATTGGACATTTATGAGAAGACATTAGTAAGTATTTTCTCTTTCTCAAGACTAGAGAAGCGCACTTTTGAAAACGCTTGCCAAAATTGTTACTTTTGGTCTTGAAATCCCTCCCCTATAAAGTATTATATTATATATACATAACGAATCCGAAACACCAAGTACAAAAAGACGCCCATATGCAGCATTTTTTTTCAGCACTTCTTAAAAGATTTAAAAAAGTTTTTATCAGTTTTATTCTGACTTCGTTCTTGAGCCAGCAGCTTTGCTTTGCCGCTGGCTCTTCTCCTTTGGAACTCGGGCCAACTTTAGCCAGCCATTTGCAGCAAATCGGCTTTACCTCCAGTTTAACTCCCTTTAACCCGCCAATTTTAAGGTTCTTAAGCGTAAACCATGATAATCCTTACAATTACTTCAATTTTCTCTTGGATAAAGGCGATAGCCACCTAACTACCGCAAACCTGAACAAAGAAGCAGAAAAACTCCTAACCTATTTTAAAATTGGTATTTCGCTTCCGAATGAAAACTTCTGGGTAAACCTAAAACCCCAGGATAAAGACAATATTTTGCCTCCAGAACTAGAAAAAACCGACTTAGGAAAGGTGCTTTTAGAGGCGGATTTACGCTTAAAGAAAGACGCAGCCAGGATATTGCACCCGCAGCATCCCAAGGGCAAGATTTTCTGGGAGAGGTTATTCCAGGAATTAGGCAATAATATCCAGATTAATACACAAAACCGACTTTGGATTGTTCCGGATAAAGCGCAAATCTGGCAGGTAGAAGACGGGGTTTTGATAGTTGAAGCAACTTTAGCGGTCATGCTGGAGAATGAATATTTAAAAAAATCTCCTCAGGATAAAGTGCAGGCGTCCGCCGAGGCCTTGATGAAAGAAATTATTATTCCAGAATTAACCAAAGAAATAAATACTATCCAGGCCTATGCCGAATTAAGACAGGTTTATAACGCCTTAATTTTAGCCCAGTGGTTTAAGCAACAATATCGGGGAAAAGAAGCGCCTTTGGCGGCAAATATAGATAGAGGTTTAACTGAAGATTTAATATCCAAAACTTCCTGGTACAAAGAAAACATCTGGCAGGAATACGCCAAATCCTTAAAGCAGGGTGAATACAAAGCCAATATTCCGCAAGGCCAAGTGCAGCTCCAGTATTTTAGCGGCGGTATAGATTTTGCTTCTTCACCCATTATCTTCACTCCGGTAAAAGATATCAGCGCTATTTCCAGTAGCCCGTTGGGCAATAAATTGAACGCCAACAATGGCT
>JAMWDD010000106.1 GCA_023818885.1 Candidatus Omnitrophota bacterium
AAGATCACCAGCTTGTAAAGGGAATTATCCGTCTTATCAATTAATTTTTCCAAAGGAACGTACTCCATAACTACCTTATCTCTTTCTGAATAATCTCCTTTAATCTTTTTAGCGCGGTATCCAAACGTTTATTCACAATACACCAGTCGTATTTATGCCGGTATTTTAATTCTTTTCTTGCCCCGGCAAGGCGCTGGTTAATTTCGCACTCATTTTTATTTTTATCGCCTCGGGCGCGCAACCTTATCCGCTCTTCCAATGTCTTTAAATCCGGCGGCTGGATAAAAACCAGCCGTGTATTTTTAGGAAAAAGTTTCTTAATCTTGAATGCACCCCGCTGGTCAACGCAGAGCACCAGGTGTCTTCCTTCATTTAACTGGCGACTTATCTCATCTTTTGAGGTGGCATAATCGTATCCTAAATAGCGCGTCCATTCAAGGAATTTTTTTGCCTGGCGCAATCTTAAAAACTCTTCTGGCTTAAGAAAAAAATAATCGCGTTTATCTTTCTCTCCTTTTCTTCTGGGCCGGGTAGTAAAAGAAATTGGGCGCGCCAAAACTTTCTTTAAAAACCTGTCCTGAAAGAGCTTTTTTACCAACGTGGTCTTACCTGAGCCAGAAGGCCCCGAAATCACGAATATCAGGTTTTTCCCCATAGATAAAATTTAACCGCAAAACTCAGTCCTGAAAAATCGCAAGTACACTTGGCGCTTTGCGGTTTTATTCTACATTTTGTAATTGTTCGCGGATCTTATCAATCTCAGATTTTATCTTTACCACATAACTGGAGACCCAGGCATCTATGGATTTGGCACTCACCGTGTTTGCCTCACGGGAAAGCTCCTGGGCAATAAAATCCAATTCCTTTCCCTGCGCCTTCTCTCTTTCCATCTCCCGAGCGAAATTCCTTAAGTGGAATTTAATCCTGACCAATTCCTCGGTGATGTCGGTATTTTTTAAAAAGGTGGCTTTTTCTTCAGGCAGAACAAATGCCTGAGCTCTTTCTTCAATCACATCTTGAAAACGGGTTTCTAATTTCGCCAGATAAAAGTGCAATTTATGCAGCCGTTGTTTTAAGTCCTGATAAAGCGCTTGACCTTCCTTTTTTCTCTGTCTGATGAGTTTATTTAGGGCGCAGCGAAAAAGGTCTTTGATTTGCGCCACGGGAATGTCTTTATATTTTGGCCGCGTCGTCACTACACCAGGAAGCGATAAAAGCAGGTCCAGGCTCAAGGCAGACTCAAGACCGATTTTTTTATTCAATCGCTTCAGTTGTTTATAATAGCGTAACAGTTTGGTTTCATCAAAGATACTTACTTCGCTGGCGGTGCCATTTAATTTTAAGACACAGGTAATCCGTCCGCGGCTTAAATACTGGCAGATAAAGCGGCGCAAGACATCTTCTAAATAAAGCAATTCCTCAGGTAGGTGAAAGACTATTTCTAAAAAACGGTGATTAATAGAGCGCAGTTGGAGCTCTAATCTACCCATTCCTTTAAGGTGCTTTGCACTCGCACCAAAACCCGTCATACTGGAAAACATCTCTTAAGCCCAAATGCTTTCTTCTTTTTCCTTTATTATTATCTTCTTTTTGGGATAAAGGTCAACAATAATTTCATCCGGCTTAAACCAAAGCTTGATCTCCCTTTCTGCCTCTTCCGGCGTGGAAGAAACATGGATGACATTTTCATAAAGACCTTTAGTGGTGATCCTTCCATAGGCACCGCGAATGCTGGTGGGTTCTGCCTCTTCGGGATTCGTGGCGCCGGCTAAGGCACGGCATTTCGCAATCGCGTCTTCTCCCCAATAAACCAAGGCCATTACCTTTCTTCTTCCATGCAATTCACCTTGAATGTATTTAATCAGTTCTTCAAAAAATGGCTTGTCTTTTAAATGTTTATAATGCTCCTCTGCCAATTCCCGCTGGACCCTGACCATCTTTGCTCCGACGATCTCTAATTTTGTCTCAGAAAGCCGGGTTAAGATGTTACCCGTCAGGGATTTTTTTAAACCATCGGGTTTGATTAAGATTAAAGTTGCCTGGTTTTTGCCTTGACTCGTCAACATCTTATTATCTTTTATGCAGAATATTTATAATCCGTTGTAAATCTTGCGAAGAATAAAACTCAATCAAAATATTGCCGCGCTTACGGCCTTGGTTAATCTTGACTTTTGTGCCCAATAAATGCTGTAAACTCTCTTCCCAAGCCATAATGTTAGGGTCAGTATGGTGCAAGGCTCTTTTTGCTTTTTGCCTAATTGGACATTTTTGCTTGACTAATGCCTCTAATTCCTTTACTGAAAGGCCATGCGCCACAATCTTCCAAGCCAAATTGCGTTGTAAATTAATATCTTCAATCTCCAACAAAACTTTGCCATGGGCAAAGCTTATCCTGCCCTGTATAATTTCTTCTTGAATTTCTTGCGGTAACTTCAATAATCTCAATGAGTTAGCAATAGAAGCCCGTGATTTACCCACCGTCTCACTGATTTTTTCTTGGGTAATACCGAATTTTTCCATCAGGTGTTGATAAGCATGCGCTTCTTCAATGGGATTGAGTTGTTCCCGTTGTACATTTTCAATTAAAGAGAGTTCCAACGATTCTTCGTCAGAAACTTCTTTGACAATCGCAGGTATCTCATTTATTTGCAATGACTTAGCCGCTCTTAACCTCCGTTCGCCGGCAATTAATTCATAATGCGGTCCTACTCTGCGCACTAAAATCGGCTGGATTACTCCTTTTTCTTTAATGGATTGGATGAGTTCCTCTAATTCTGCTTGATTAAAAATCTTTCTGGGTTGATAAGGATTGGGTCTTACCGCCTCAGTAGGAAGATAAATAATCCGCTCTTTTTCTTCAATAATTTTTTCTGGGATGAGCGCACCTATTCCCCTTCCCAAAGCCCTTTTTTGCATTATTGCTCTCCTATTTCTGTCACGAGGGTCGGCGTGGTTTTTTCCTCTCCGCTTAGACCCAAAATCTCTCTGGCCAATTCATCATATCTTTGGCTACCAATGGAAAAGCGATCATAAAGGATAATCGGCTTGCCAAAACTCGGTGCCTCGGTTAAGCGGATATTGCGCGGAATTATGGTTTGAAAAACCCTACCTCTATTACTCATCTCTAAACGACTAAAATAATTCCTTGTTTCCTGAATCACTTCTTTAGTTAAATTAGTGCGAAAATCCGCCATGGTAAGCACCACCCCTTCAATAGCAAGTTGGGGGTTGAGATTATTTCTCACAAGTTCAATTGTATTAATGAGTTGCGTCAATCCTTCTAAAGCATAATATTCACATTGTACCGGTATGAG
>JAMWDD010000107.1 GCA_023818885.1 Candidatus Omnitrophota bacterium
AGGAGGTATAAATGGCAATTAAGTCCTCTGACGCTCGCAAAGAATTTTCAAATTTATACTTACCATCCTGATAAAAAGAACTTGCCGCGCTGTCTATGGCTAAAGATACATCTTTTCCCGGTTTATACCCGGCCTTTTCTATCGCCTCAATAATTAGACCCAGCGCCTCTTCATTAGAATTTAGATTTGGCGCAAAACCACCTTCATCACCTACCGAGGTAGAAAGTTTTTTGGACTTCAAAAGGGATTTTAAATTGTGGAATACCTCCACCGCCTTACGCAACGCCTCAGAAAAACTGGCTGCGCCAATGGGCATAATCATAAACTCTTGGACATCCAAGTTATTATCCGCATGAAGACCGCCATTTAAAATATTCATTAAGGGAACAGGTAGAATTTTTGCGTTTCTGCCGCCCAGATATCTATAGAGTGGGATTTTTTTATCATTTGCCGCGGCTTTTGCCACTGCCAAAGAAACTCCTAATATCGCATTGGCGCCTAATTTTGACTTATTGTCTGTACCGTCTAATTCCCGTAAAATTTTATCTATCTTTCTAAAATCTGGCTCCTGACCCTTTATTTTTCGCGCGATAACATTGTTTACATTCTCCACTGCTTTTAATACGCCTTTACCTAAAAAACGTGATTTATCGCCATCGCGTAGTTCCAAGGCCTCCTTTTCACCAGTGGAGGCACCCGAGGGGACCGCCGCCCTACCTAATACGCCTGAATCAAGCCACACATCTACTTCTATTGTCGGGTTACCCCGTGAATCCAGTATTTCTCTGGCACTAATCTTATTTATTTTTGACATTCCCCCCTCTCTTTCTTTATTTTAGATGAGTTTTAATCTTACCATAAATTAAAGCATAGTCAAGAAATAAAGTTTGACAGTGTTAAATTAATATGCTATTTTTACCTTTTAGAATATATTGGTAAATTAATAACGGGTAAAAATGAAGATAAATGTAAAGAAGATAAAGTTTTTCTTAAAACTTCACTGGATAAAGTTTATTATCCTTATACTATTGACAGTCATAATCGTTATCCTTTTTGTATTAATGAATAAGGGCTTTGAATCGTGGAAGCAAATTGGGCCTTATTATAAACAGTCGCAACTGGCAATGATTCCCATCCAGTTATTTTTGCAGATTGTCATGGCCCTTATCTTTGGCGTGGTCTATACCTTTATGTGGTACTGGCTTTTTATGAAACAGGGCTATCGCACATTTACCACCGTCAAGAAAAAAGCTGTAGCCGGTGAAGAAGTCAATGTCCGCTGGAGCGATGTTATCGGTATGGAAGAGGCAAAGCGCGAGGCCTTAGAAATTGTGCGCCTCATCACTGACCGCGCACATCTCAAGCGTATCGGCGGCCAAATCTTAAGGGGCCTCTTAATGCTGGGGCCACCAGGCTGTGGAAAGACATATCTGGCAAAGGCAATTGCTACGGAATGCGGACTTCCCTTTATTTCTATGTCCGGCTCAGAATTTGTGGAGATGTTTGTGGGTGTGGGCGCAGGCCGTATCCGCAGTTTATTTAAACAGGCGCGGCAGTTAGCAGAATTTGAAGGCGGCTGTATTGTCTTCATTGATGAAATAGATGCGGTGGGTGCGCAGCGCAGCCAAGAAAGAGGTTTTGGCGGACAGACGGAATTTAATACTACCGTTAATCAATTGCTTGTTGAAATGGATGGAATAAAAGAAAAAGAATCTAATGTCGTGGTGATTGCCGCTACCAATATGCCTGAACAGTTTCTTGACCCCGCGCTTTTAAGGCCGGGAAGGTTTGATAGAAAAATATATGTAGACCTGCCGAATCTAAAAGACCGCGAAAAAATATTCGCTTATTATCTAAACAAGGTTAAATATGACAGAAACGATGTAAAAATAGACCGGCTTGCAAAATTAGCCACCGAAGCCAGCCCTGCAGACATTGCCAATATCGTGCGCGAATCCGCCTTGATTGCAGTAAGAAATGGAAAAGAATATATTACGATGAAAGAAATCACCGAGGCAATGGATAGAATTGAACTGGGTTTGCGCCGTGCTATTGAGATGACTGAAGAACAACTCAAAAAAGTCGCCTATCATGAAGCCGGACACGCCATCATTGCCTATCTACTCCATCCGCAGGTGGATGTGCTTAAAGCCACGATTATTCCCCGTAAAACTTTTTACGGAGCCATCGTGCCGCGTCCGCGCGAAGATGAACCCATAAAAGATAAGAATTTTTACTTAGGTTCAATAAAGGTCAGTTTGGGCTCGTATATTGCCGAGCGTATTAAATTCAATACCACTTCTTCCGGCGTTCAGCAGGATTTTTTGACTGCCAGCTGGGCTGCTTATAACATGGTCTGGCGCTGGGGGATGGGCCCATCAGGTATAATCGGTAACTTTGCGGACTTAGAGGATATGTATGGGCAATTCCGCTGGGGACTAAAAAGCGTTATTTCAGAAAGGACAAAAGAAAGATTAGACAATGACGTTCAGCAAATAATACAAGAATGTCTAAAGGAAGTAGAAGAACTACTTAAGAAGGAATCCCGCCTCTTAGATAGATTTGCTCAACAATTGATTGCCAAGAAAGAACTTAATTATGAGGAAATTGAAGCGATATTTAAAGAATTTAATCTCACTCGGCCTTCTCCTCAATCTTAGTCTGTGTCTGTCCTGTGCCAAAAACCCGCCGCTAAGTAAACAAGAAAGTCCGGAAGAGATTTTTTTAAAGAGTTTTAAGGGCACATTAAAATACGATATCCCTCTTTACGCAAATGCTAAATTAACCGGTAAAACCCTCTGGATATATATTGCACAGGAAAAAGAAATTCTTACGATTGAAAGAACGCGGCGAGCCCAAGAGCCGACCCTAAGAACATATCTAGACATAAAAGGCGATTTTGATGCGGAAAATTTTAAATTCTATTATTGTATATACAAAATGCCGCCGCTACCTCCCACGCAATTTAAAGAAGAACCCTATAGTTGGGGCGTTACCGAAGATTTCACTTTTGTCGCGCAGGAAATCACTAACAAAATTTATTCTTCTCTGGCGGATTTACTCTATGCTGGTGGCAGTAAAGATTTAAAATTCTTTATGGTCTCTATCGCAGATATTAAAAAGGGTATTGAGGTAAAGACAACCATCAACCGCGCTGACCTTGAAAAATATATCGTTGGCATTATTCCTGCAGAACAGTTCCATACCAGAACCATCGTAAAAATACAAGGTAGTGAAAAAATAATTAATGATAAAAAGGGCACACATCTTACTT
>JAMWDD010000013.1 GCA_023818885.1 Candidatus Omnitrophota bacterium
CGATAGCCGTGGCGGCATTCATTAAAACGGGTGAATTCGGCAAAAATTCCAAGTTGCACATCATCTGAAAAAAGTTCTCTTCTACCTGGCTAGGGCTATACTTTCTGGATTTAAAATGTCTTTCTGCTTGGGCAATATATTTTGCCACGCGCTTAAAAAGCCCAAGCGGCGTCTCAATCACATTCTGTTTGTCGTCCTTTAAGAGGTATCTTTTCTCCAATACCTTTAAGGCATTTATGGAAAGCTTTGGTCCTTCTTTCATCTTTTTAAAATAAAAAACGCTATTTAAAAAAATAGCGTCAATCTATTCTTACAAAATACCCTCCCTGATTGCGATATCGCGGTTATACCGCTTCTACGCTTTTTATTTGCGGGACTTCTTGCTTTAATATACGCTCAATCCCCATCTTAAGTGTCATTGAGCTCATCGGACATCCACTGCAGGCGCCAGTCAATCTTAATTTCACCACCCCATCTGCGCTTACATCCACCAACTCTACATCTCCACCCTCAGCAAAAAGTAGGGGCCGGACCTTTTCTAATGCCTTTTCTACTCTTTCGCGCATCCCCCAACTCCCTTCTTTAAAATATCCAGCAATCTTTGATGCCGTAAACAGAATCTTGCGTTTTTAATCTGCGAATATATCAGGTCCTCCTGCCAATGGGCATTAAACAATCGACAGGATTTATTTTTGCAAAACGGCTCATTTGTTAAAAAAAAGAATAAACCCTGCGCAATATAACCCAAAAGGACTTTGGTTAAACGTTTATCTTTATAATCAATAAAACGCAGTTTAAATCTGCGTTTTATCCTTTCCTCTTCTATATCCCACACTCCCAGCGCAGCATATTTCTGTTTTAAAAAATAATAATCTCGGGGTCTTGCCGGACCCTCGACTATACCATGGGTTGAAATAACCGACGGATATCCAAAGATGCCGGCACGAATATGTAATCTCTTAAAATCATCATAAGTGGCAAATAATTTATCCGTAATCGCAATATGGCAAAACTCTGGTTTCCTAAATCTTAAGCTGACTTTATTTATAAATTCATTTTCTGTTCCTAAAAAATCAAAGATAAGCCCTCGGGTCTTGACAAAATCTATTTTTTTTATTTTGGTCGGTATCTTACCAAAGTTTCTTCTTATAAATCTTAAAATTTCTCCTAAATTTATTTTTTCTTTGGTATTAAAGTAGAGAAAAATCTTTCTTGGGACATTTAACTTAAGTCCCATATTATTTTTTCAAGATGCCCGAAACTACCTCTGCGCATTTTTTGCCCGAAAGAAGCATTGCCCCAAAAGTCGGTCCCATACGCGGCAGGCCAAAAGTAGTAGTTACGCTCATCCCGCAGACAACCAGTCCGGCGTGCACCTGGCCGGTATATTCTACTACCAAATCCTCTGAACGCTCCACCCACATTGCCCCGAATCCGGGCATCTTGATTAGACCCCGCTCCTCTAATTTCTTTACCACACAGGCATCGTGTCCGGTGGCATCCACTACTACCTTTGCCTCCAATGCTACAGGGTCAACGCAGGTAATCTCGCGCGGCAATGCCGTCACCGGCGTCCAGTTAACTACCACACCTGCTACACGGTTATCTTCACGCAAAACCAAATCATCAAATATCGTCATATTCGCAAATTTTACCCCGGCATCGCAGGCAGAGGCAATGAGTTTTGAGCAGGCATGCGGGCCATCTGCCACAAATAAACCCTCGCTATATTCTTCATAGGGGATGCCCAATTCTTTTAATAAATTTTGCGCGGGGGCGCGGATAGTCAGTTTATTCATTAGATATCCCCCAATCCAAAATCCGCCGCCTAAATAATTATTGCGCTCAATAATAAATACCTTTAGTTTTTTCCTTGCCAGTTCTCTTCCTGCCATGAGACCAGATGGACCGGCTCCCACAATAATTACATCCGACTCCACATATTCTTTGAATTGTCGAGCGAATTCTTCAACAATTGCCCGCGTAACCTCTTTTTCGCCGACCTCTGCAAATATTCGCCTAGATTTTTTCGCCATTGAATCCACCTTCTTATTCAACGATATCACCAACTATCGGCTCAACAATTACACCCTTTTTAGACAAAAATTCTAAACCCTTTTCTAGATCCTTTTGCCTACCCTCTAATTCTAAAACCAATTCACCCACCGTCTCCGTAACTTTCGCCCGACGGATATTCGGCATCACATTATACTTCTTTGCCATCTGGAAAGTAAGCGGCTGTTTAATCAGGCGCTGGGGGAAGGTGAGTTTTACCACTTTTTTTGCCATTTCTATCTCCTTGATTTTTATTTTATCATTATATCATAAAATTAGCCGCCCGCAATAGCGGGAATGATGGAGACGCGGTCATTATCTCTTAACTGCGTCTGATCCAGTTTTAAGAAACGGATATCCTCTTCATTGACATAGATATTTATAAAACGCCGGAGTTTTCCTTTCTCATCACAGACCCTTTCTTTTATGCCCGGATATCTCCTCTCTAAGTCCAAAATTAAAGAATTGATATCTGTTCCTTCTGCCTCTACCTCTGCCTTATCCTGAGTCAATTTCTGTAAAGGCGTGGGAATTCTTACTTTTACTTTTGCCATCTTCACTGCTCCTTTCGATGATATTCCTCAAAAGAGGACAAAGTGGGTTTTATCTTTATGGGTTTGGGTAATTTTTCATAAACTGCCTCTTGTGTCTTTAAGCCATTGCCCGTTATGGAAATCACAATGGATTCATCAGGAGGAATTCTTTTTTGTTCAATGAGTTTCTTGGTTACGGCTACGGTTACCCCACCTGCGGTTTCAGTAAATATCCCTTCGGTAGAGGCCAATAATTTTATTGCCTCTACTATCTCCTCGTCACTTGCTTCTTCTGCCCAACCGCCTGATTGTAGCACCGTATCTTTGGCATAATAACCATCGGCAGGATTACCGATAGCCAAAGATTTAGCAATTGTCTTTGGTTTTACCGGTTTAATAATATCAGAATTCTCTTTTATGGCCGTAACGATGGGGCTGGAACCCTTACCTTGTGCGCAATATACCTTTGTCTTAACT
Organism: Candidatus Omnitrophota bacterium; assembly: GCA_023818885.1. Taxonomy (GTDB): domain Bacteria; phylum Omnitrophota; class Gorgyraeia; order Gygaellales; family JAMWDD01; genus JAMWDD01. Next base: position 3,066 of record JAMWDD010000013.1, read on the forward strand.
TCCGGAATTAAGCCTAACTTCTCAAACTCTTTTAAGCCCTTCCAGATTTTTGTAATCAACGAACCGCCGGCAGAAGGAACCACGATGTGTAAAGGCGCTCGCCAGTTGAGTTGCTCTGCAATTTCGTAGGCATAGGTCTTTGAACCCTCGGCATAATAAGGCCGGATATTTATATTCACAAATGCCCATTTGTATTTGGAGGCAATCTCTGAACAAAGCCGATTTACTTCATCATAATTGCCTTCTACTGCCACAACCGTGGGTGCATAAATCAAAGAGGCGATTACCTTTCCTAATTCCAAATCCGCCGGAATAAATATATAGGCCCTAAGGCCAGCCATGGCTGCCTGGGCAGATACGGAATTGGCCAAATTTCCCGTAGAGGCGCAGGCAACCGTACGAAAACCCAATTCCTTGGCGCGGGATAAGGCAACCGCGACTACCCTATCTTTAAAGGATAAAGTCGGATGATTTACGGAATCATCTTTTATATAAAGCTCTTTTACTCCTAAAACTTTGGCTAAATTATTGGCGCGGATTAAAGGAGTAAAACCTGTATTTAAACCATCTGTGGGTTCACCCTCTAAAGGCAGGAGTTCTTTATAACGCCACATATTCTTCGGCCGCGACAAAATCTTTTCTTTGGTCAAGACCTTTTTTATCGCCTCGTAATCATAATCTACCTCCAGCGAGCCAAAACAATATTCACAAACAAACAAAACTTCTTTTGGGTAGTGGCGATGACATTCTCGGCATTTTAAACCTTTGATATAACTCATCACATCTCCTTATCGATATTTTGCACAAACCGGACAATTAGGGTCTGGCCTTACCTTTAATCTTTCAAACTCCATATTTTTAGCATTAAAAAGGAGCAATTCATTATAAAGAGGGCTACCAATACCCACTAAATATTTTATAACCTCAGCCGCCTGAAGGCAGCCAATAATTCCTGGTGTAACTCCTACTACCGGAAACACCCCTGCGGGCGGCGGCTCAGGAAAAACGCAAGAAAAACAGGCGGTTTGAGGAAATCTCATCGTCGTGACCCTTCCTTCCCATCCCCAGATGCTCCCATGAACGAATACAAGTTTATTTCTTACCGCAAATTCATTAAGGATATAGCGCGTCGGAAAATTATCCAGGCAATCCACAATTACTGAAGCATCCCCGACTAATTTTGCGATGCTTGATTCCTCAATCTTTTCATGAAAAACCTCTATCTTAATATAGGGATTTATTTTTCCCAATGTTTCTTTAGCGCTTAAGGCCTTGGCCTTGTCTAAACGGCTATGGTCATGCAATATCTGGCGATTGAGATTAGATAATTCCAAAACACCGAAATCGCAAATCCGCAAATTGCCCACGCCTGCTGCCGCCAAATATATGGAAACCGGACTCCCCAAACCACCTGCCCCGGCAATAAAAACACAGGCATTTTTAAGTTTCAGCTGGCCTTCAGGACCCCAGTCCTCAAGCAATATTTGACGATTATAACGCTCTAACTCTAAATGGGTTAATTTTTTATCCATTAAAATCTCCTCAATCTACAAAATGCTCCCTCACCGAAATATATCTTTCACCCGTATCCGGAAAAACCACTACCACTGTTTTATCTTTACCCAAATTTTGGGCAACCTTTAAGGCTGCCCAGCAGGCAGCGCCGCTGGAAATACCCACAAAAAGACCCTCCTCTTGCGCTAATCTCTTTGCGGTTTTAAAGGCGTCGTTATCATCAACTTGGATAATCTGGTCAATAATCTTTTGATTAAGCACCTCCGGAATAAAACCCGCGCCAATACCTTGGATTTTATGTGGTCCGGCCTGGCCTCCGGAAAGCACCGGGCTATTTTTCGGTTCCACTGCCACAATTTTTATCTTAGAATTTTTTTTCTTCAATACTTCTCCCGCGCCGGTAAGCGTTCCGCCGGTTCCCACACCTGCCACAAAGGCATCAATCTTACCTTTGGTCGCTGACCATATTTCTTTGGCAGTCGTGGCACGATGTATGGCTGGATTAGCCGGATTCCTAAATTGCTGGGGCATAAAGCTATTGGGTATTTGTTTCAGTAGTTCTTCGGCTTTTTTTACTGCGCCGCGCATCCCTTCTGCAGCAGCAGTAAGAATCACCTCTGCGCCGTATGCCCGAAGGATATGAATCCTTTCTTGACTCATCGTCTCTGGCATCGTAAGAATGCATTTATAACCTTTAACCGCGGCAATCATACTTAAACCAATGCCCGTATTTCCTGAAGTGGGCTCAATTATAGTTGTGCCTGGCTTTACCAGACCTTTTCTCTCGGCATCTTCAATCATACTTAAACAAATTCTATCCTTTACGCTTCCGCCGGGATTAAAATTCTCTAACTTCGCCAGGACCACTGCCATCCTTGGCCCAACTATCCGGTTAAGCCTTACCATTGGGGTCTTGCCAATCAACTCCAGAACATTCTTTGCTACTTTATCAGAAAATGGCATAAACTCACCTATATTTGATAAACTAAATCTCCTTTTGCGGCGCGAATCTTATCGCAGATATCCTGAAAGGTAATCTTGTCAATAATATCGCTGATTGCCTGAGTAACCTCAATCCAAATTCCTCTTAAAAGACAGGTATTTATATCGCGGCAACCTTTGTAATTCGTCTTAAGATTAGCGCAGGCAATCGGCTCAAGCGGTCCGTCAATAAATCTCACTACACTGCCAATGGTTATCTGGCGGGGTGGGTTGGCCAAAAAATAACCCCCTTTTATGCCCCGTTTGCTATCTACAAACCCTGCCTGTTTTAACTCCAATAAAACCTGTTCTAAAAATTTAAAGGGGATATCCAGGCGTTTCGCCATATCGTGGATAGAAACCACGCCCTGGCCATAATGCAAGGCCAAATCTAAAACTGCTTTTAAAGCATAATCGCCTTTATAACTTATCTGCATAATTCTTGACTAATATAATCAACTTAGTAGAGTATAAAGATAAAAATAAATTTTGTCAAGTCTTTTTTATCGCAAAAACATAGATTTTTTGTACCCTTGCGGCCTTTTATAGATTTTAGGACTTTAAATCCGTAACCTCTTAAGCGTCTCATCGGAAAGAGGATCTACTTCTTTTTCCATACTTACATTAAGGCGAGAAAATAAAAGCTTTACCTTGGTTTTTCCGTTTCTATCGCAATAACGTGCAACAATGCGGCTGCTCAAATCTATTTGGTCATCTTGGTCATCATCGGTTTTCTGGCGGAGTAATCCGGTGGGACCAAGGGTATCTTGGGGAATAAGTAATCCGTCGTTGGCCTGCTTTAAGCGAAGAATTCTTTCGTTTTCTTCTTTATCTCTACCAACAACTAATTTTGTATGTGGTGAAAGACGAAAGTGCCGGCCAATTTTTAAAAGTTCTATCTCATTTAAATTTAGTTCTCCGTATTTTAATAAATCCTTTAACCGCAAGGAAAAACGCGGGTCAGTCAAAAGACATCCACCGCTTGCGCAAGGATAATCCTTGATATTATATTTTTGGGCCAAGGCAATCTGGGGCTTACGTGTTCTACCCGTTATCGCTAAAAGTTTACTCCGATCCACCCAGCCATTTTTCTCCGGAATGGTCTCAGGCATCACCTGGGCAGAGAGTGGCCTTAAAACCAATCCTGCTACCCCTGCTTCTTTCTCAATTAAACCCATAATATTTTTTCTTTGCGACATTGGCCGTTGTCCTACTACCTCTCCGGTAATAATAAAAGATGCGCCGATTTCTTCCATATACGCCCTTGCCTTTTTAAACATCAATATCCGGCAGTCAATACAGGGATTCATATTTGCTCCATAGCCATATTTAGGATTTTTGATAACCTGCAGGAGTTCTTCCCCTTTATTTAAGATTTTTAAGCTCACTCCTAAATTCTTTGCCGCGCTCTCTGCTTCGTTTCTAAAGCCGAACCCTAATCTCACTTTGCAAGATGAGCGTTTATTGCACAGACAAAAGGGGCTGGTAAAGTGCAAGGCCACTATCTCAATACCTTGTTCTTGAATCAGTTTTGCAGCCAAGGTGGAATCTAAGCCGCCGGATAATAAAGCAACTGCTTTCATTTATTTAAATAAAGAATTCCTAATTACAAAAGCGGCAAAAACAATAGAGACCATGGACATTAATTTGATAAGTATATTTAAACTGGGGCCGGAGGTATCTTTAAACGGATCACCTACAGTATCACCTACTATGCCTGCCTTATGCGCGTTTGAACCCTTGCCGCCATGATGACCCTCTTCAATATATTTTTTGGCATTATCCCAACTGCCACCCGCATTCGCCATCATAATCGCCATCACAAAACCCGAAACCATTGCGCCTGCCAACAAACCCGCCTCTGCTTCTATGCCTACAAACAAGCCCACAGCAAGGGGGGCGATAATCGCCAGCAATGCCGGAAGAATCATTTCTCTCTGCGCCGCGGCAGTGGCAATGGTTACGCAACGCGCGTAATCCGGTTTTGCTCTTCCCTGCATCAGGCCAGTGATTTCTCTAAATTGCCTTCTTACCTCAACGACAATCTTTCCTGCTGCCCGACCCACAGCCCGCATCGTCATAGAACAAAACAAAAACGGAAGCATCCCACCGATAAATAAACCCACTAATAGATTGGGATTGAGTAAACTTAAATTCATCTCTTTTCCATAAAGTGCGACGTGATCCCGATACGCCGCCAGCAAAGCCAAAGCCGTTAAAGCCGCTGAACCAATGGCAAAGCCCTTTCCCGTGGCAGCCGTAGTATTTCCCAGGGCATCCAAAGCATCTGTCCTCTTCCTTACCTCCGGATCCAGATGGCTCATCTGGGCATTGCCACCCGCATTATCCGCCACCGGACCATAAGCATCGCTGGCTAAGGTTATGCCCAAAGTAGAAAGCATGCCGACGGCGGAAATTCCTACACCGTAGAGACCAGCATTAAAATTCGTGAAACCGCCTGAGGCAAAAAAACTTAATAAAATAGCGCCTCCCACAAAAATTACTGGCAAGGCCGTGGACATCATGCCCACGGAAATTCCCGCGATAATCACCGTTGCCGAGCCGGTCAAAGATGCCTCAGCCACGGAACGCGTCGGCTTAAATTTACTGGAGGTATAAAACTCCGTAGATAATCCAATTAAAACTCCCGCAATCAAGCCGGCTAAAACCGACCAGTAAATACCTAAACGTTCAACGCCCAAGGTTACTCTCACCAGAAAATAAGAGATGAGCGCCACCAATATTGCGCTGACAAAAATCCCTTTTCTTAATGCCACAAGTAAAACTCCCTGACTCGCCTCTTCTCGACTCCTGACAAAAAATGTTCCAATAATTGAAGAAACTACACCCACGGCTGCCATCACCATGGGAACCGTAACTCCTGAAACACCCAATCCCGCGGCCACACCCAAGGCAGCAGTAGCCACAATTGAACCCACGTAGGATTCATAAAGGTCTGCGCCCATCCCTGCAACATCGCCGACATTATCACCCACGTTATCGGCAATCACCGCAGGATTACGTGGGTCATCTTCAGGAATTCCTGCCTCAATTTTACCCACTAAATCCGCTCCCACATCCGCTGCCTTAGTAAATATTCCACCACCGACACGCGCAAAGAGCGCCTGGGAACTCGCTCCCATCCCAAAACAAAGCATTGTTGAGGTAATCGCCGTAATTTTATCCGTTCCCAGAGGAAGGGGATGGGTGGAATAGAACCAATTGAGAAAATAATACCAGACACTTAAATCTAATAGCCCTAAGCCAACCACCGTCAGACCCATTACCGCGCCCGAAGAAAAGGCAACCCGTAAGCCAGAATTTAAACTCTTTATGGCGGCATTGGCAGTGCGGCTGGAGGACTGGGTAGCAATCTTCATCCCGACAAAACCCGCCAGACCAGAGAAAAATCCACCGGTCAAAAAAGCAAATGGCACAAATATCACCAGGTATCCTTTTAAGGCCAAAACCAAAAGCAGACAAAATACCACGGCAAAAAATATAGCCACTCCCAAATATTGCCGTCTTAAATATGCGTATGCGCCTTCTCTGACCGCGGCGGCGATAGATTTCATTGTCTCTGTGCCTTCCTCTTTTTTCAAAATTGACACCGCCAGAAAAAAGGCAAATCCTAAAGCCAGAATTGAACCCACGGGTGCTAACAACAATAAATCAAACATTTTAAACCTCCATCATTGAATTTTAGGCATTAGATTAGCACAAAGAAATCCATTTATCAAGAAGAATTCGTATCATAAGACCGAGATTCTCTATATCCCAAGCATTATAGGCCAAAGGCTGTTTATTAACACCGCGTATTTATCATTTATCTTATTCTCTGGCCTAGAACCGCGTTTCTATTCCCGCGTAAGCAGCGAATCCGGACGTAGCATAACCTTTGACTTCTTCGTATTTCTCATTAAATAAATTGTCTAGGCGACCGAATATCTGGAAATACTCATTAATGTGATAATTAATGGCTAAATCCGCCTTTGGATAAGATTTTAATAATTGATTCCCTGAATCTATGCGATGGCCTACATAGATAACATTAAAGTTTATATTTATTTTTTCGTAAGGTGCATAATTTATATTCAAAGTAAATTTGTTTTTAGGCCGTCTTAAAAGCTCATTGCCTGTGTCTTTATCTTTTGTCTCCATCCAAGTATAGTGACCTACAATCTTTAATTTCTTAAATGGCTTATAACTTATTTGCGCCTCACATCCAAATGCGCGCGCCTTGCCTACATTCATATACATGTCTGTGAACCAGGTTACAGGATTGTATACAGCATCTATCAAGTTTTTAAAATTTGTATGGAAATAGGTTGCCCCAAATATTAATTTTTCATCAAACAATAACTGTTCAAATCCCGCTTCATAAGATTCGCTTTCCTCCGGCTGTAAGTTGATATTTCCGCCACCAAAGAAAAAAGGTATGGGAAGTGCATAAAGTTGATATAAGGTCGGCGCCTTATAGGCCGTGCCCCAGCCGCCCTTAATCTTAGTATTTGTCTTAAATCTATAACTGGCATCTACCTTATAGGTATCATGATATTCAAAAAGCGAGTGTTCGTCTCTCCTGTAAGAAAAACTGCCATGAAAGTCTCCTCCTTCAAATCGGTTTTCTATATACCAACCCCTGTTCCAAGTGGAAGATTTTGGGAAGTCTGTTTCCCAGGGACCAAATATAGAATCGGAAAAATAATAATAGTCGCCCACTTCTTTTTGCCAGGTGAAGCCAGTAATTATTTTATAAAAATCTCTAATTTCAAAAATATGCTGCCAGTCTATTTGTTCTGTCTTTCCATAATACCAGTCTCTGAGATAATCACTGGGAAATTGTGGGTCTCTATCATTAGTGTCTCTGCGAAAATTGCTGGTTTGAGAAAGTTGGAGTTTCTGTTTCCAAAAATCAAAGAGGGTCAAATTAAAATAAGACGAAAAAATCGTTTGCCTGCTTTTATTTAAGAGGTCCGCATCGTCTTTATTAGCAAAGTCATCATCATAATGGAACCGCGATTCCGTATGACGGCCGATTAAACCTATGGCGAGCTCATCAGTTATATCATAATCCAGCCGTAGAGATACCGCTACCCTCCCATAACTATCTTCTTCTGAAGTATTGCGCAACTGAGATATACCGTCGGAATCTAACCTGGAGGCAGACATTGAGTAGCTCAATTTCTTAACTTGGCCCTGAAGGTCAACTGCCTGGCGGAATGTGTTATGTGCACCGCCTTCATAAAGCAAGGAATAACGGAGCTTGCCTCTGCCTTTTTTTGTGATAATATTAATCACTCCTCCCATCGCGTCCGAACCATAAAGCGCGCTCTGGGGGCCCCGGACAATTTCTATGCGTTCCACATTATCCATCGTAAGATGCGCGAAATCAAAGGCAGCGTTAACTGAAATAGGGTCATATACTCTTACCCCGTCTATCATAACTCGTGTCTGCCCAGAGTTTGCGCCTCTTAAAAAAACAGAGGTCTGGCCGCCGTATTCACCTGTCTTAACTACATCTAGACCTAAAACATTTTTCAAAACATCTTTGACTGTATTTAAACCCTTTTCTTTTGCCTCTTCAGAAGTTATCACTGTAACAGAACCACCGGCAGCGCGAAGGAATTCTTCAAATCGGTGCGGCGTGATTACAATTTTCTCCAACTCAATTTCCTGCGCAAATACCGTAGAGCAGCAAAACAGCAAAGTTAAAACCGAAACTCCTCCAAGTGGTCTTTTCACCTCTCCAATCCTTTCTCGGACAAATAAAAACCCCATACCGATTAAATATCGATATGGGGTATATCCCTGTTTCTTCGCCCCGTGGTCTTGTCCGCGAACCCGGTGCTTCTTAAAAATAATTATATGGACAGGTCTTCTGACTCCCCCGCACTTTAAACTAACCTTCCCATCCTTTCGGACAGTGGTTTTGTCCGCAATGTGCGTAGAGTTTAAAGCACTACCCTTATCTTAATAGATAAGGTGCGGGGACACAGCAGCGGGACTGTGGTCGCTTAGACGACCTTCCCTTAATCCATATAACTCCAATTAACCTGTCAAAAGAATGCGCGCGTATCTTGTATTTTTTATTCCCTGCGCTACTAACTCATAAATGCCAAAAAAAGCCAGGGTATACAACAGAGTTGCCAAAGTAAAATTACGCAAGAATGGCAAAGCCAAGACATAACATTTAATTAATCCCTCTTGTGTATGCGGATACCAGCCCATCACCCAGACGCCAAAATTGGAAACAAGATAAAACAATAATGAAGAGGCAAAAGAGCCGGAAAAAATTGTAACGATGTTTTTGTGCTTCTTAATCACGAGACCGAAAAAGGTAACCAGGATAAATCCCCCCCAGGTAAAAATAACCACATCGTGCAGACCAATCAATAAATCACTTATTATCATCAGAACTAAGGGGACAATAAAGGCGGATCTTTTATTTAAATATGCGCCGCTAAAGAGGGCGATGGCGGCAACCGGTGTAAAATTCGGCGCATGGGGAATTATCCTTAACAATATCCCTGCGATAACCAAAATTAAAGCCAACATTTTAAAACCTCCTATTTCAAAAAATAATAACGCTAATCAAGTTTTTTGTCAAGCCCTTAATATTCAATCCCCTTGACTGCCTTTATTCCTTTGTCAAAGGGATGTTTTATCTTTCTTATTTCGCTGACTAAATCTGCTTTTTTAAGCAAATCCCTGCTTGCACCTCTTCCCGTAAGTATCAAATGCAATTTCTTCGGCTTATCTTCCAATAAACTTAAAACTTCTTTTTCTTTTAAAAAGCCATCGCGCAGGGCAATATTTATTTCATCCAAGATGAGCATATCAAAATTCTTTTTAAATATCTTTTTGATATCTTCCAGCGCCTTAAGGCAATCTTTTCTTATTCTCTCTTTGCTTAGATGAGGATAAAAATGGGGATGCTGGATGACAAAATGCAAAACTTTTATCCCGATTTTTTTAAAGACCTTATCCTCTCCATAGGCAAAGCGCCGGGGGTCTTTAAAGAAATGTATAAAGCATATTTTAAAACCACATCCGGCAGCGCGCACGGCCTGGCCTACTGCTTGGGTGGTCTTACCTTTGCCGTCTCCGGTATAAATCTGAATGAGACCGTTCATCAATCTTTAACTTAAATGCACTTTGCCTCAACGCTACACTTTATTTCTTCGGCGGGTTGTCTTTTCAATTCTTTTAATTTCCTCCTCAATCTCCACTTATCTCTTAAGCCGGCATAATCAATGATTAATCTGCCATGCAGATGGTCAATCTCATGCTGCAGGACGTGCGCCAACAAATCTTGACCATCTAAACTTACTGGCTCGCCCTTTTCATTCAAGGCCTGAACCTTAACTTTTCTTGCCCGCCTTACCTTTACCGTAATCCCCGGCAAAGATAAACATCCTTCTTCCAATACACTGGTACCTTGCCTGCTTATAACTTTGGGATTGACCAGACATTTTAACCCCTCGCCTATATCTAAAACGACCAGCTGTCTATCTATTCCTACTTGGGGTGCAGCCAGACCAATCCCGCCGGCAGCGTACATCGTCTTAGCCATCTCTTTCAGGGTCTGCTGGATATGCGCGGTAATTTTTTCTACGGGCTTGCACTTTTGTCTGAGACAAGGAGCTGGATAAATATTTACCTTCATAATTTTTTAATCTCCTCCCACACCCAGATAATAAATTTACCCAAAAGCCAGATAAAAAATATCCCCATCGCCAGAAAAATAAATAGCCGCAAAACAAATACTAACCCCAATAAAAGAGGCGCCAGCAAAATGAGGATAAAAGTAAATACGCCGATGCACAGCAAAAACAATAACCCTACTAAAAATGCCTTCACAATATTATCTCCTTATTTCCAGAGGCCGCGACGGTTTTGGCGCGCTTCCTGGTAGAGTTTTAAGAAAAACGCGGAATATTTTACATTGGGTGGAATAGTCAAAAGATTGGCGTAACCTTGCCTTACAATCTCAGCGTTGACGAATGTCCCGTCGGCTAAAAAAACATAGGCCAGAAGCCGTTTATATTTATCATATTTTTCCACATCAAATTCCAGGCGCACGCGCTTACCTTCCACTAAGTTTTTGGTAAATAAATAGGACTGTCTGCCTAATTCTTGAATCGTCTTTATATCCTGTTTTGTCCTTTGCGCATCACGATAGAGTTTATTGCTTTCATGCATCTCTGGTGTATCAATACCAATGAGCCGCACCCTCTCGCCGGTCTCCAAGACAAGCGTATCGCCATCCACCACCCGGCGCACTAAAATATCATTGTAATCGTATTTCTTGCCAAAAGGAAAAGAAAACCTCAATTCGCCTTCACCCTGTTGGGCAACAGCGTAAGAGATACCGGCGATAAGCAGAGATAAAAACACTAAAAACAACTTTGATTTTTTCGCTTGTCTTCTTGCCATATTTTTATCATACTACAAAAAATCGCGCCGGTAAAGCCCGACTTCTACAGCGCCGGCGATTCAGCCGGCCCGGCATAATCATTCAACTTTTTCTCGTATTCCAGCAACCGCTGTTTATAGTCCTGCAGTAATTTATTCTGCTCTTGCGCCTTTATTTCGACTTCCTCAAGGCGCTTTTTGTAATCTGACAGCTGATTTTTATTCTCTGCAAACTCCTGCCTTAAGCCGGCCAATGCCTGTTTTATCTCTAAAAAATATTCCTCCAGCATTTTATCGTTTTTAACTTTGTATTCTAAAAGCTGTTTTTTCTGCTCATTAACTTGACCAGCGATATCAAGAGAGAAATTATCATAAGTGTCTTTCTGCTGTTGCAGCAATCCCAGGAATTCCTGCCTAAATTCCTGCTGCTGCCGGGCAAAATTACCTATCTGCGCTTTGATAAAATTTTCAAGTTCTCTATTGTATTGCTGCTGCATTAGAAAATCTCTTGCCTGCTTCCTGGATTCTAATTCCTGCTTTAGGGAATCGTATGATTTTGTCCAGAGCTCAAATCGCTTAAATACATCGGACTCTATCTGCGCGGCTTTTTTCTCCTGCTTATTATTTAAATAAGCAAAACTGGCAACGCAAAAAATTACAACAAAAATACAAATAGATATCGTTATCTTATTCATCGCCAAATACCAAATAACTATTTGCGCGAAAGATTAATTAATAAATCCTTCTGAATTAAAAAACCGGGCGTTATTCCTTTATATCTTTTAAACAATTCCCGTCTCCCCAGCAATCCCCGTAACCTTGCGCAATCTATCCACCCTTTAAGAATTACATATCATTTTATAACTAATATATGCCGTTGTAAACTACTTTAAATCCTTGCGTGAAGGCATCTTTTATAATATAATCATAGGTATGCCTATTAACTACAACAAGATTAATTTCGTTGGCGCCGTCATAGGAAGTTTAATCGCTCTGATCTCTGCGCTCGGCTTGCCGTTGATGCTTAAATTTTCCCCGCAAAATATAATCTATTTTATCATGGGAATGATGGGTCTTTTGATTATCATGCTGCTTGTTATGATGATAGCCACGCTGCTGGCAAAAGAAGTTGTCCAAAAATTAACTGCGCCGTTTTTTTTAATGGCCATAGCCATGGTGGCCTTCTTTGCCCTGGTAACTTACCAACGAATGGCGCCAAATAATGCTCCTTATATCGACCTGGTCAGACGAATAAACTCATGGCATTATTTCCAGTATATACCTTTCATTATGCCCGTAATAATGCTGGTGTGTGCTGGGCCGATCATTATCTGGTTATTGCGCTTTTCATTTACAATATTCTTTACCAGAGAATATATCTTAAAAAATGGTATCAGTTGCCAGGCAAAAATTATTGATATTAAACATTACGGGCTGAAAGTCAACAATAAGCCGGTTTTTAAAATTACCCTGGAAATATATTCTCCCTCCCAAGGCGCTTACCGGGTTACCAAAAGTTTCCTCATCCCGCATATGGACCTGGGGCTGTTTGAGCCAGGCAAAATAGTCAACGTCAAAATTTCTCCCCGTAACCCTAAAAATCTGGTTTTCTTAATATCTGGACAGGAAAAATTCAAAATTAAAAACATTTTCAAAATCTCTTTTTGAGTGCACGAGAAAACTTTCCGCCGGTAAGCGCATCCAGGTTTGCGGTTAGTTCTTCTATGCGTAGTTCTTTCTCCATTCGTTTTTTCTCATCAACTACCGTCCCATTTAAAAGTTCAATCTGAATCCGGCGGCGCTCAAAATAGGTGCGCGTAACATCCTCTAATATATCGTTTCTTAATTGAACCATAAGCCGCGACCGCACATCAATGGAAGTCTGGTCAGTTCCCCAGATTAAATCGCTTAGTTTCCAACTTGCCGAGATATCCCAGCCAGAGCTTGTATCCTTTGGCCCGGTTACATAATAGTGAGTAGAAGAACTGGTGTATATCTCATAAGTATCGCTCTTTGATTTATCCCAGCCGATACTTACCTGGGGCAACAATGCCTTAAGCCGGGCCTGTTTTCTCCAATGCGCGATCTTCTCGGGTTGGACCTCGGCGTATTCTATAGCCATTTTCTGCACCTCATTGATCGTCGGCTCATCTGAAAAATCTCCTCCGCCGCCTCTTAAGAACCATCCGTGGTTAAAAGAAAATACGCCTTTATCACTGGCGACCCAGAGATTATTTTTAAATTTATCAAAGGCAAGATGCTTTATCCTTGTTGCGGGAATACCTTTATACGCCTCATTCCAAATCTCTTCATCCCTATCATAAACATAAACACCCTTTTCGGTGGCTGCATAAATCCTGTCCTCCACCAAAAGAATAAAATTAATTTTCTTATTTAGGAGCCCTATCTTACTCAAGGCCTGCCAACTCTTACCCGCATCCGGCGACCACCATACACCTTGCTCAGTGCCTAAATAAACATTTTGCGGGTTGTTTTTATCCAGTGTAACCGACCTTACTCTGGGGGGCACTTCAGATTCTTCTTCGGTATCGTCGGCGTATTCATCAGGAACCTCATCTGCCTCCGCCTGGCTTATGACGAGCATCTTTTGAAATGTCATGCCGTTATCTATACTTTTGAATACTCCCCGCTCGGTTACCACATATAAAACCGACTCCAAAACATCTATACTCAAGACTTTGCCCTGCGCCAGGCCGCAATTTAGTTTCTTAAAATTATTCTCATTTTTTAAGGCAATTAAAAGGCCTTTCTCTGTGCCTAAAAAGATGTGTGATTTATTTTGCGCCAGACAAAGAATATTTTTTGATTTATCCCATCCCCGATAAATGGACTTCCAACTTTGTCCTTTATCCTGAGAAATAAACAGGCCTCCCTCAGTAGCCACATAAATAATGTCTCCATCAATAAAGAGGGAATTAACCGTTCTTTTAAGATTTAATACTGCCTTCCAATGCCTGCCATTATCGGTGCTACAATAAAGGTTGCGGTTTGAACCTGCAAATATTAAACCCCCTACCTTAGGGTGAACAGCGATACAATTAAACTCCGTTTCATTTGCCCAACTCCTGCTTATAATCAACCCCAAAAACAAGACCAAACCCAACAATTCTTTCTTCATCCTGACCACCTCCTCTGCCTTTAATAGACGAAAAAGGTGGGGAAATCTAACAAAAATTTTTTAAAGGGGACAGTTCTATCATAACTGATTGCCGGATAAGGGGTTAAAAAGAAACGGTCTAACCTAAAATTTTTCTTTGTATTAAGGCGGTTTTGATTTATAATATAACGCGTTTAAATGAATTTATTAAGGAGAGTATGGTACTCAAACGACTACGCAAGAAAAAGACCGCCAAAAGAATCTGGATAGTCCTTATCATCATCATTCTGCCTGCCTTTGTCTTCTGGGGCCTGGGTAGCGCAAGCAAAGCAAAAAGAAGACAAAATTATGCAGGAGAACTCTTCGGCAAAAAAGTATCACTTCAAGAATTTATAGATGCTTATCATGCGGTTATCACCCAAGGCATTATGCGCTGGGGTGAAGAAAATTTTGAAAAAATTGCCAAATCAACGGATTTAAGGCAAGAGGCCTGGAACCGACTTATTCTCCTTCGAGCCGCGCAATCCAAAAGAATCCAGGCAGGCGACAAAGAGTTGGCTGCTTATATTCAAAACGAACCCCTCTTTCAATATAAAGGTAAATTCAATCCCAAAACCTATAAAGAAATTTTACAATACGTCTTGCATGTACCCGTGAATGTATTTGAAGAACAGATGCGCAAGAGCCTGATGATTGTAAAACTTTATGAAGATGTTGCCGACCAGATAAAATTAAGCGAAGAAGAGATAAAAGAGGCCTACCGCCTAACCAATGAAAAAATTGCCATCGACTATATCGCTGCTTTATACGCACAATTAAGTAAAGAAATACAGGTAACCGATTCTGAAATCCAAGATTATTATCACCGCAACGAAAAGGAGCTTAAAAAAACATACATTGATTTAGATTATTTAAAGATTGCCCTTCCT
>JAMWDD010000108.1 GCA_023818885.1 Candidatus Omnitrophota bacterium
CAGAAGCCGGGGCTGGTAGCCAGAACTAATAAACTACAGGCCGGCATCCAGTTTACAAACCGCGGAATAAATCTCTTTAGGCGTGCGTTAATTTTAAATTTATTGCGACAGGTATTTTCGATATCTCTATCTAAAATAAAATCCCAATCAATGCTGACAATTAAGTTCTGTGGCCTTACTTCTGGCCTCACAAACCTATTCCAAAAAATCTCGGTAATTATCTTCTCTTTCAAAAGTGGTGTAATAAATGCCCCGATTGCCCTATCCGGATAATTGTCAAAAAATGCTACCAAATTAAGTAAGGCATCAAAATCAGGATTTTTGCCTAAATCGTCAATAAAACTCTCATCTAAGTCGCTGTGGAAATCAAAACGCAAAAGGGTATTATCTCTTGAAGAAAGTTTTCCCCTTAAAATAGCCAAGGCAACTGCCAAAACCTCTTCATAATGGTTATCAATAATGGCGATATCCGGAGCCGGGGATAAAGGAATATATACGCTATACTCTAGCCCTTTCATTTCCTCAAGCAATCTCTCATGTGAGGAACCAAAGGGTTTAAAGTAGCAGGGTATACGCAATTGCCTGGAAATACGCAAATCTTCCAGCCCTCCCAAAATGAGGCGCGGGTATCTTTTGAGGATAAATTTATTCTCCCTGAATTCGAATTTTTCCAGAAATTTTTCATTTAGAGGCGAAGAGGTCTGTTTTTTAGTTTCCTGTGCAGGAGATATCTTTTTATTATTAAGAAGTACCCTGGCAAAATGCTTTCGCTTTGACCAACCATCTTCTATTTCTAATTCATATTCGCCGTTTTTAAACGCACTGAACTTCCAAGACCTTCCTCCAAAATACAAAGTACCCTCGGAATTCAATCTTCCTCTTTTCTTATTTACCTCGGGTTTCAAGGACGAACTACAAAAGGAAGGAGAAGAAGAAGTTAAAATAATTTCCTTTGCTTCTTTTGGGGTATCTGTGATTTTATAAATATTTAGGTCTTCTTTGTTAATACAACCTTGCTCCAAAAGTGTATTTCTAAACCATTTATCCCATGGTTGCCAATATTCGCTATCTATCAAAATCACTGGTACAGGTAAAATCTTTTTCGTCTGAATAAGGCAAAGCACATCAAACAATAAATCCATCGTGCCTAAACCACCCGGGAAGAAGACATAGGCAAGATTGGTGCGCCGGATAATCAAGGTCTTCTGCGCAAAATTATGCGGAAAATACAATTTATAGATACCGGTCTGAGAAATTCTGCCTCTTGTTTTTCTTGGCGAAACTACGGCAGAAACCGCCTTAATTGAGTAATTTGTTATGGCGTTAAAAGTTCTGCTTATGGCCTCAGATATCCCCTGCCTGCCGCGATAAATTATGGTAATGCCTTCCTTGGATAAACTTCTGGCTAAATCTTGCGCCATTTTAAAATAAGGATTGCCCGGCTTTATGCTGCCTGCACCAAGAATACTTACCGCCGAGCCCAAATCTTTTAATGACAAGAGTGCCTGATGCAGGCCAGAGAGCGCCTCTTTTATGTCAATGACTGTGCTGACTTTTTTATAGCGGCGGTTAATAAAATAAGAGGCAATTTCTTTTTCTGTGCTGGCTAAGGCGAATATTTCAGCGGGGTCTTTTCTGAGCAGGCCGCGTTTACCCATACGTATAATTAAATCCTCCAGGCCTGTATAAAATCCTTTTTCCAGTATAATCGGATGAACCCTGATATAGCCCCTTTCCTTTAAAGTCATTGCCTCAAATATCTCATCCAGCGTCCCAAAACCTCCGTTAAAACCGATAAATCCTATTGAATGATTGATAAAACAGAGTTTGCGCGTGAAGAAAAGACGGTAAAAAAGTATTTCCTTGGCAAAATGATTGCTTTCTTGCTCAAAACTAAGTTTAATTCTTGCGCCCAAAGAAAAAGATTTATCCACTTCGCTTGCCCCGCGGTTAGCTGCCTCCATTATCCCGGGACCTCCACCAGTAATCACCGCAATATTATTTTGGACAAGTAATTTAGCAGTATTTTGCGCCAACTGGTACGCAGCGCTTGTCTTTAGAGCGCGGGCTGAACCCCAAATACTTACTGCCGGTCCAACGCCTTTAAATTTCTCTTTTAGTTCCTGGCTTGCCCGGGCAATAAACTTAGCAATCTCTCTTGGGTCATCAAGAAAAGAATTATCTAAAGGCGAACTAGAGGTATCCTTAAAAACAGACCTTCTATTTATTGACTGTGTAATAAATGCCGGATAAACTTCAGGAAAATCTATTCTGGTCAGGATAATGTTAACTGAATCCATAAGTTGGAAACCTGCTTCATTTAAAGATACCGCGGCCGCCGTTTGGACAAATTTAAAATAATCTACGCTATACTCCTTAGGGCGCCTTTTTATCTTACAATGCGGGAAGTTATAATAATATGCGCCGCTTAATATTACATAATATGCGCGTCTTAAATAATCTTCTAAATGAGAAAAATATATCTTGCCAAATGTTTCTAGATTCAGCGTCGCGATATCTATTTTTTCTAATATATTGCTCTTTAGATTCTTGAGATTTTCAAATTTTTCTAAAATAAAGAAGATGTTATCTAAAGAAGGGTTTAACTCTACATTCTTAAAGAATACTTGTTGGACAGACAATGCATAATCTATGCCTATTGCCTGGCCTGCTCCTAATTTCGCAGCCGCCAAAGCCAAAATTCCTTCGCCACAGCCAAAATCTACAAATATCTTTTTCTTTAAATTTAATCTCTGAAGAGCGATTAATGTAGCAAGTGTCCAAGGGAAATATCCCATAGAAAAATAAGGGTTTGCCTTCGCAATAAAGAGAACAATGTCATCTTTACTCTTCAATGTCTTCAATTCCCTGTAATACCTTGCCTCAATAATAAATACATCCTTTGCCCTTAGATAAGAAAAATCATGAGAGCCATCTCCGGTGTAGGTAATCTTTTCTCCCAAAGGCGTAATATATTCACTATAATTAATCTTTCCAAAAAACTTCTTTAAATCTTCTTCTAAAATATCGGCCCTGCTTTTTAAAGGAGAACTGGCCAAGACATCCACATCGCCAGTAACATAAACTTTAATATATTGCCTGAAGAAACTATCCACTGCGGCCTGTTGTTGCGGCGTTAAAACAGGAATGTTAAAAATAAATCCTTTTTGTAGCATAGAATTTTTATACGGAGCAAC
>JAMWDD010000109.1 GCA_023818885.1 Candidatus Omnitrophota bacterium
TTAGCCCAGAGATTGGGCTTTCTTTATATTGATACTGGCGCAATGTATCGGGCGATAACCTTAAAAGCACTTTGGCAAGGTGTGGATTTTAAAAACGAAGAGGCGCTTATTGATATTGCCAAAAATTCGCGCATTGACTTAAAATATTCAGAGGATGGCGCGCAGATTAATGTTTTCTTAGAAGGTAAGGATGTAACCGAAGATATCCGGCATCCGCGGATAACGCAATATGTTTCCTTTGTTGCTAAGATTCCCGGCGTAAGAAAAATAATGTTGGAGTTTCAGCGCGCCTTGGGCAGAAAAAGCGATTCGGTTATAGAAGGTAGGGATATCGGTACAGTAGTTTTTCCAGACGCGGATAAGAAATTTTATTTAGATGCCAGCGGAGAAGAAAGGATACGACGGAGATTTAAGGAATTGAAAATGAAGGGACAGGCGGTTAGCGAAAAAGACATTGAATTAGATATAAAAAACCGCGATAAGATTGATTCCAGTCGAGAATGCGCGCCTTTAAGACGCGCGGAAGATGCGATTTACGTTGATACGACAAATATGAGCATTGAGGAAGTAGTAGAAGTTTTGTATAAAAATATAAAAGATGGATAATTCGCTTATTCGCAATTTTTCTATTATCGCCCATATTGACCACGGAAAATCTACGCTTGCGGATAGAATTCTAGAATTAACCGGTGCAGTGGATAAACGTCACGCCCGCGAACAATTGCTCGATGATATGGACTTAGAAAGGGAAAGGGGTATCACCATTAAGGCCTCTAGCGTGCGGCTTAATTATCGTGCCAGCGACGGCAAAAATTACATCCTCAATCTCATTGATACCCCCGGTCACGTTGATTTCACCTATGAAGTAAGTAAGTCGCTGGCTGCCTGTGAAGGCGCGCTTTTGGTGGTTGATGCAGTACAAGGGGTGGAGGCACAGACCGTGGCGAATTTTTATTTAGCCAAGGAAAATAAACTCGTGATTATTCCGGTTATCAATAAAATTGACATGGCGGGCGCAGACATTAACCGGGTAAAAACCCAACTTATTGAAATGCTAAATTTTAAAGAGGAAGAAATACTGGCAGTATCTGCCAAGGAAGGCACGGGAGTTCCTGAGGTTCTGGAGAGGGTCGTAAGAATAATTCCTCCGCCCAAAAGCAACTCCCAAGGTCCTTTAAGGGCCCTGGTCTTTGACTGCCGTTATGATACATTTAAAGGAGTGGTGGTATTTGTCAGGGTGATGGAGGGGAAAATAGAAACTGCTAAAAATATCCGCTTTATGCAGACGGCAAAGGATTATAAGATTGAAGAATTAGGCGTGTTCGCAGATTTAAAGTATACAAAAACCGATTCGTTGGCAGGCGGCGAGGTGGGTTATCTTACCGCAAATATCCGCGACCCCAAAGAAGTAGCGATTGGAGACACAATAACTGAAACCAGACATCCGGCACCTTTTGCCCTCCCGGGATTTAAGAAATTAAAACCTTTGGTGTTCTGTGGCATTTATCCTGTCAATGCCAAAGATTTTAATAGCCTTCGCCAGGCAATGGATAAATTGCGGCTTTCTGACGCCTCTTTCGTTTTTGAACAGGAAAGTTCAATATCCTTTGGTTATGGTTTTCGTTGCGGATTTCTGGGTTTATTGCATATGGAGATAGTCCAGGAACGCTTAGAAAGAGAATATAATCTTAATCTTATTCTGACCGTTCCCAATGTGGTTTATCGGATAAAGACCAAAGATGGAAAAGTTATTGAGGCGGACAATCCCGCTAAATTACCACCTCCTCAGGATATCGCTGAGGCGCAGGAGCCATATACCAGCCTTTTGATGATTGTGCCTACGGAGACAATCGAGCAGGTTTGTGAACTTGCTAAGGCACGTCGGGGAATTCATCGGAGCACCGATTATATCAGCGGTGACCGGGTTGAACTTATCTTTGATATTCCTCTTGCGGAAATCATCGTCGATTTCTATGACCGCATAAAATCCATTACCCACGGTTACGGCTCTATTGATTATGAATTTAAAGAATATCTGCCGGTGGATTTAGTGAGATTGGATATCTTGATAAATGGTACAATCTGCGATGCCTTTTCTTCACTCATCCAAAAGGATAAGGCGCAGACAAAGGGCAGGATGTTGGTGGAGAAACTTAAGGAATTAATTCCGCGGCAACTTTTTGAAGTCACTATACAGGCAGCGATTGGAAATAAAATTATCGCTTCAGATAAAATTAGACCGCTGGGTAAACACGTGACCGCAAAGTGCTACGGCGGAGATATTACACGCAAAAGAAAACTCTGGGAAAAACAGAAGATGGGTAAAAAACGGATGAAGCAGTTTGGTAAAATAGAGATACCTCAGGAGGCATTCTTAGAGGTGTTGAAAGTGAGTGGGTAGGATGAAATCTAATATAAAAAAGAAATCGGTTATAAGAGATTGGATAGAGTCAATCATCATTGCCTTGATTTTAGCCCTCTTTATCCGCACCTTTATTGTCCAGGCGTTTAAGATACCCACCGGTTCAATGCGTATGACCCTGCTTGAGGGCGACCGGATCCTCGTAAATAAATTTATTTATGGCGCAAAAATCCCTTTTACAAATTTTCGGCTTCCGGCATTAAGAGATATTAAAAGAGGGGATGTGATTGTTTTTATCTCGCCTGAAGATACCCGCAAGGACTTTATAAAACGGGTGGTGGGTCTGCCGGGAGAAAAAGTCCAGATAAAGGACTTGCGGGTTTATATAAATGGCAGGCCTTTGGAGGAAGGGGGGTTTGCTCACCGGAATTATTATAATCGGGGAGAATTTGGTGAAGAAGGTAAGGTCATAGAGGTGCCCAAAGATGCCTATTATGTTTTGGGTGACAACAGTTTTTCTTCTCGCGACAGCCGATACTGGGGATTTGTGCCTAAGAAATATGTATTGGGCAAGGCCTTTTTGATCTACTGGCCGCTGACGCGCCTGCGGATTATTCAATGAATATCGCCAATAAGGTTTCCATCTTCAGAATCTTAAGCATTCCTTTTTTTATCGCCTGCATTGCTTATTATTCTCCGGAACGCGACTTCTTGCGTTTCATCGCCTTAGGGATATTTTTTCTGGCAGTAGTTTCGGATGCGATAGACGGCTATCTGGCAAGAAAGTCAAAGATAAAGTCAAGTGCGGGTTTGGTCCTGGATCCCTT
>JAMWDD010000110.1 GCA_023818885.1 Candidatus Omnitrophota bacterium
GCCCAAAGCCAAAGAGGCCTCGCGTATTTCAATAGGCACGGCCTTTAAGGCGTCTCTGGAAAGAGAAATAATGATTGGGAAAACCATGATTGCCAGAACAATTCCTGCGGCCAGAACGCTGAAACCCGTAAAGTTGTCTGAGACAAAAGGGAAAAAATGGAATCGCCTGCTAAAAAAAGGCATAATCCAGTTACGCACCAAAGGCACAACCGCAATCACCCCCCAAACCCCGTAGACAACAGGAGAAATTCCAGCCAGCAAATCAATTATCGGCTCGAATATTAAGCGTAGTTTAGGGCTTGAGTATTCTGAAAGATAAATTGCGGTCAATATGCTTAAAGGAAAAGCGACAATCATAGCAATAGCCGTAACCCAGAATGTGCCGATAATAAAGCCGCCTAAACCGAATTCGCCGCTTGGCGGACGCCAGGAAAAAGAAAACAGCAGCTCTTTAAGGCTGATTACCGCTAATATCGGCCTTGAGCGATAGAGAAGGCCTGCGCTCATCAATAAAGCCAAAGATAAAACCAAGACACACAAGGAAAACATACATCTTTTGGCGATAATATCTTTGGCTTTTCTTGAATCTACTCCAAGAAAATACGTCATTGCAAAGAATTAAGGATTTTTTCCCGCTCTGATTTCTGCAAAGGAAGGCTTGCGGAAACTTCTTCCGCCACTTTTGTGCCTTCGTCTGAAAGCACAAATTTTATAAATTCTAAAATTAGCCCCTTGGGTTTACCTTTTACAAAAAAGTAATTTTTTCGAGTTACCGGATACCTGCCTCCCTCTATTGCCTTAATCGCCGCTTGCTTATCGTGGAATACCTCATCTTTATCGGCCAGACCATTTTCATTAACATCTATAGGCACTAATGTTATGCCGGCTAAAACTTTCCCCTGGCGGGTAAAGACATAACTAAAGTTAGAATAACCAATGCCTAAAGGGTCTTTCTTGGTTGTTTCAATAATGCCCGGGTCTCCATATACCCCTATTCCTTTTAAGTCCTCTTGTTTTCCGCCCAAATACTCTGCCCAAGACGCGGCTGCGCCGCAGGAATCAGAACGCGTATACACATCTACGGGTTTAACGAAGTTCTGACCTAAAACATCATTCCAGTTTTTAATTGCTTCGGTAATATAAAGCGCAGTAAAAACCTCTTTCTTTATGCCTTTCTTAAGAATAATATCTCTGGCCGGATTATTCTCGCTGATGATAGGAAAAACCGCGTCATAAAGAATATAGATCGGAGTTATGCCCTTTTCCAGTTCTGCCTTATCCGGCTGGCGCGAAACCATGCCTATATCCACCAGGCCGTTTATCGCATCAGCAGCACCCTTGCCTGCACCGCCTGCAGAAACATCAATTTTTACCTTAGGATGTAGTTCCTGGAATTTTTCCGCCCAGGCTATCGCTGTAGGATAAATCGCCCAAGCACCAGATATGGTTAAAGCACCTTTTAGCTCCTCTTCTTTTGCTTGTATAAAATCATTTTTAAAACCGCAAATACAAGATATTAACAAACAAATAACAATTTTTCTCATTATTTCTCTTTTAACTTTATATTAAAGCAATTTCAAAAATATAAATATTCCAATTATAATAAATAAAGAGGCTGCGGTATAACGAATCAATTCGGGTTTTAAATATTTACCAATGGTCGCTCCAATAAAGACCGAGATAAGTGTTACAACTGTATAGGCTAAAACCGAACCCAGCAATACTACTAAAGGTCTGCCTGATTTTGCCGACATCCCTATCCCAACGAATTGAGTCTTATCCGCTAATTCGGCTAAAAATATCGACCAAAAAGTTATTATAAAGACCTTCCAAGCCATGCTTACCTCCTCTTTTTCTTTAGATATCTATATGCGAAAGGTAACGCTGCAACAATGATGAGCAATATAGAAGCAGCAATAAATCTGTATGAGACAATATCCTTTAATCTTCTTACCCCACCTAATGTATCACCAAAAAAAACCGAGATTAATATCCCAGGAATCAATCCTATTAAGGTAGCAAAAAAATAGTCCTTAAAATGCACCTTGGAAAGGCCGCTTACATAATTAAGGATTTCGTAAGGAATAATCGGAACGATTCTAAAAAAAAGCACTGTCTGGAATCCTCTTTTTTCAATTATATCATCGATGTTTTTAAATCTTTTGGGAAGCAACCGCTCTACCAGACCTCTACCAAAATACCTAGAAATACAAAAGGCCAAGGTCGTTCCAATCATTGCGGCAATCATCAAATAAAAAAAGCCCCATACTGGGCCAAATACCAAACCCGCGGTAATCGCAAAACCCACCATCGGGGGAAAAAGCGCCAGTGTATCAAATATATAAGCGACAATATATATGATAGCTGCAAGATTACCAAAACTCCTTATATAATCTCTAAGCGCTGCCGGCGACATCTCTTTAAGACGCGCTACTTTACTTAAAATCCATAAAATAACCGCCGTGACAAAAAGACCGAAAATAAATTCCGTTATATTTCTTTTTAAATGATGGTTGATTTTATTCTCCACCATGTCTTCTCTTAAATAATTGCCTGTTGTTTTAAGATTTTTAGATGATAAATCTGGGATGCCTTACTAAAGGATTATTATCAATCTGAGTTGCTACTTCCTTAGACACGCCCGCTTTTTTTAATTTGTAATACATATATTGTTTATAACTTTCTACACCCGGCTGGTCAAAGGCATTCACATTTAAAAGCTCTCCCTCAAAAGTAGTAGCCAACTGAAAAAAGAAAATCAATCCACCCCAGTGATAGGCATTTACTTCAGGCATAATAATTGTGCAATTTGGTCTTTTTTCTCTGGTCAGTGCCCATGCGCTTGCCTCCTGGGCCAGAGAAAGAAGTTCAGAATAAGATTTTCGGGAAATAAAATCACTGGTTTGAGGGATCTTAAAATCTTCTTTAATTTTTTTTACCTGAATAAAAGTAACTGCCTTATTGTTTTCTCCTCCTACTAAATTCTGATGTACCGAATGCAAATCATTGGTCCCCCGGCAAGAAATAGGAGTTCTGCCTACATTTATAATTTTGTGTCTATCCTCCTGCCAAATTTCTCTACCATCTTTTGTAGTTATAATCTTCCTGGGATATTTCTTACCTAAACTTTCTGCTAAAAGTTGAA
>JAMWDD010000014.1 GCA_023818885.1 Candidatus Omnitrophota bacterium
CCCGCCGTATGAAAGAAATATAATGTTTAGGTTAAGGGGTAAAGGCCTTTAAGGGTATTAGATGAGATTAGGTATAATTGGTGAATTTGGCTTGATTGAAAAAATCAAGCATTGGGTAAGGACTGACGGTTCAGTAATAAAAGGTATTGGCGATGACTGCGCGGTGATAAAGTACAGTAAAGACGAATACCTCCTTTTTACTTGCGATGCACTTATTCAGGACGTAGATTTTAGAAAAAGTGATAATCCCTATTTAGTTGGCCGCAAGGCAATTGCCGTAAATATTAGTGATATTGCGGCAAAGGGCGGATTGCCTCGATATGCGCTGGTTTCTTTAGGGTTGCCTAAGAAGAGTTCCTTTGATTATGTTCGGCGTTTATATCAAGGGATCAATTATTGGGCCAAGAGATTTAAGATAAACATTGTCGGCGGAGATTTAAGCGGTGCTGAGAAGGTAATGATTGAGATCAGTATGATTGGTTTTGTGAAAAAAAAGAGCTTGGTTCTAAGAAGTGGAGCAGCCGAAAACGATATCATTTTTGTTTCTGGGGCTTTGGGTGGCTCAATCCGGGGGAGGCATTTTGCTTTTACCCCCCGCATCCAAGAAGCGCAATATTTAGTGGAAAACTTTAAAATAAATTCCATGATTGATATTAGTGATGGACTCTTGCAGGACCTCGGGCATATCCTTTCTTTAAGTAAAAAAGGCGCGGTAATTTACGAGGATTTAATCCCCAAAAGTAAAGACGCACACAATCTAGAAGAGGTATTGGGTATGGGTGAGGACTTTGAATTACTTTTTACCCTCCCTTTTCAGGAGGCAAGAAGGTTAAGGGAAAAAAGAAAAGATTTCAAACCCGTCGGTTACATAACCAAAAATCCGGGTTTAATATTGGTAGACAAAAATTTAAGCAGGAAAGAAATTGATATAAAGGGCTTTCGGCATTTCTAGATATGGAAATAATTTCCCATTCAGTTACACAAACAAAAAATATTGGCAGAAAAATTGCTCAGGTATTAGAACCGGGCAATATCCTCTGTCTATTCGGCGAGTTTGGCTCGGGGAAGACGGTTTTAGTCAAAGGTATGGCCCTGGCCTTAGGCATTCCAGAAAGACAGGTTTCCAGTCCTTCCTTTGTGCTCTTACGCGAATATAAGGTTAAGATAAAAAAAGAAAGAATTCCTTTTTATCATTTTGACTTTTATCGGCTGGAAAATATCAAGCAAATTATAGATATTGGATACGAAGAATTTATTTATAGCGATGCGGTGTCGGTTATAGAATGGGCAGATAGGTTAGGCAGATATCTGCCTAAAGATTATTTAGAGGTAAAATTGTCCATTAAAGGGAAAAACCAACGAATAATAGAATTAAGAGCGCACGGTAATAATTCCAAAACACTGCTAGACCGTTTCTCTCTAAGGTATTAAGATATATAGGGTTATGACAGAACTGTCCCTTAATATGAACATATTAGCCATAGATACGACGACGCAATTTCTTTGTTTAGGGATACTTAAACAAGGCAAGATTTTTCAGCTTAATGAGGATTTGGGCAGGCGACATGCAGAGTTGCTTATTCCACATTTGAGGTATTTGTTAAAAAAGGCCAGGGTTTCTCTTGATGATATTGATTATTTTGCCTGCGATATAGGACCAGGGTCATTTACGGGTATCCGCATCGGCCTTTCTGCGGTAAAAGGTCTTGCCTACAGTTTTAAAAAGCCGGTGGTGGGTATTTCCAGCCTAGATATTTTAGCGCATAACGTGGATGGTTATTCTGAAGGCCTGGTTATTCCGCTGATAGATGCAAAAAGAGGTCTGGTCTACAGCGCCATATATAAGATAAAGAAAGATAAAATTATAAAAACAAGTCCTTATATGTTAGTTTCTCCTTTAACCCTATTTAAAAAGGTAAAGACAAAACAAAGGGTTTATTTTTTGGGAGATGGAATAAAGAATTTTTACGATTTAATTATTGCCAAAATGGGTAAAGATGCTAAAATTCTAAATGAAGATTATTGGTATCCCACTGCCGCTAAGATTTTAAAGATTGCTCAGGGATTGATAAAGAAAAAAAGGTCAACCGACGCCTTAAAAATAAAACCGTTATATCTTTACCCTAAAGAATGCCAAATATCTAAAACCTATGACCCGACCCCTCGCCTCTAAGACGATGCGTTTGAAATTCTACCGGCCAACTTGGGCAGAGATTGATTTAGATGCCTTGGAATATAACTTTGGCCAAGTAAGAAAACTCGTTGGTCAAAAAGTAAAAATTATGGTTACGGTTAAGGCAGATGCTTATGGCCATGGGATTGTGCCAGTATCTCGGGCATTGGCAATTAAAGGAGTGGATTATTTAGGCGTTGCCAGTATTGATGAAGGCATTACTTTACGCAAGGCCAGAATAAATTTACCCATCCTTATATTAGGAACGGTTCTGCCCAATGATGTTGAGCCGATATTAAAATACAATCTTACCCAGACCGTCTGTACAGAAGAACTGGCTTATGCCTTAGATAAAGAGGCAGGCCGAAGAAAGCAAAATGCCGCAATCCATATCAAAGTAGACACAGGTATGGGCAGGTTGGGTGTAAGTTATGATAAGGCGAAAAATTTTATACAAAAGATAAAATCCTTAAGACACCTTGATTTGGAAGGGATTTTTACTCATTTTCCTTTAGCGGATACGGATATTAATTTTACGCATAACCAAATAAAGGCCTTTAATAAATTGATTCTGGATTTAGAAAGGGAAGGAATTAAATTTAGATTACAACATGCTGCCAATAGTATGGGACTAATCGGTTTTCCTCAGAGTCATTTTAATATGGTTAGACCGGGTCTGGTGGTTTACGGGATTTATCCGAAAAAGAATTTGGACATCAAATTGAAGCCGGTCTTAAGTCTTAAGACTAAGGTAGTGTTTTTAAACCGCTTTCCTCAGGGAAAGGGTATAAGTTACGGACACATCTATACTACTAAGAAAGATACAACCGTGGTAAATTTACCTATCGGCTATGGCGATGGTTATCCGCGTAATCTTTCCAATATCGGGCCGGTTTTGATTAGAGGAAAACGGTTTGTTGTTTCTGGAAGGATATGTATGGACCAGACCTTAGTGGATGTGGGTAATCTAAAGGTAAGATTGGCAGATGAAGTAGTATTGATTGGCCGCCAAGGTAGAGAAAAAATCCTCGCCGAAGAATTAGCCCGGCTTTCCGGCACTATTCCTTATGAAATCGTCTGCGGTATTGGTAGCCGTGTACCGCGTATTTATTTAGGGAAGTTGAGCAATAAGATAGAGGGAGAGACCGAAGTATATAATATTGGCTGCCCAGGCAGAAAGAGCAGGCATAAGTAAGCCGCCTTTACCCAGTGCGAGAGATACTGCATTGGTGACATAGTAAAAAAAACACAAAAGGACAGAAATCCCTACCGCGGAAAGTCCCACCACTTTTTTTCTCATCTTTAGCGAAAACGGTATGCCTAACAATATAATGACCAGGCTGGTAAAGGGTGAGGCATAGCGGCAATATAAATCAACCTTTAAACTTTGGAGAATAGATTTTGCATGACCGTGCGAGAGTTTCCAGATATAATTTTCTAATTGAGCGATATTCATAAATTCGGGAAGCCGACGTTGCGCCAGAAAATCCTCTGGACTTTCTGCGATATCCATAATTTCCTCTTCGTGGTAGCGCGGCTCGCCGATAATCCGACCCCCTTCATCAAAATTAAAGGTCTGGACCTGATAAAATTTCCATATACGCCCATCCCAGATCCCTTTATGGGCGATGATTTTTGCCGTAAGATTCTGTTCTTTATCTTGCTCCAAGATAGTTATGCCCTCCATCACATTATCTTTCGCAAAAAATCTATTTATAAAAAATAAACGATTGCCTAAGCCGTAAATAGAGAGATTTTTTATTATTTCCTCGTGCTTTTTCTGCGTCTTGGGTTTATCTGACTCAAACTCTGATTTTATTACTTTCATTTTTTCTTGTGCCCGATATACAAGTTTTTCATTTACGAGAAACACCAGCATGCTTATGCAAAAACCAAATAATATCAGAATATGGGTGATACGAAAGATGCTTAAGCCACTTGAACGCAGAGCAATTATTTCATTATCCCGATTTAAATTGCCTAAGGTATAGACGGTCGCCAAGAGGCAGGCAACGGGTGATATTTGAACAAAGATAATCGGCAAAAATGCCAGGTAATATTTTATCAGAATTTCCAGTGCTACTTTTTGTTTCAATAGTTCATCCAGATGGCTGAATAAATCTATAATGATATAAAGGAATAAAAACAAGAGGATACACCCGATAAAGGTATCCCACATAGATTTTAAGATATAGCGGTCTAATATACGCATAATTTTATGGTAAGTATAACTCCGATAAGGCCGATAATAATATTGGGTAGCCACATCGCAAGTTGGGGGGTAATATGACCCTGTAAACTTAGTGCCTCAGAGGCCAAGAGCAGGAGATAATAGACGCCGGCAATTAGAAAGGCAAGAGCAAAATTAATTGAGCGTTCGCGCCTTTTGGTGATGATTGCCAGGGGTGAACCGATTAACACAAAGATAACACAGGAAAACGCCAGAGAGATTCTTTTTGCTGCTTCAGTTAAAAGCGGCGTGGGATCAATGCCTTGTGATTTTATCTTTTTTGCCTCCGCATCCAGTTCTTTTGAGGTCATATCCTTCGGCTTTTTTTCAATGGTTTCGCTTCTGGTTTTTTGCGCCAAGTTAAGGGTCAAAAAATTAGTTTTGAAGTGGAGTTTATAAAAATTTTTTGGATTCTTGGGGTCAGGTTCATCTGCTGAACCATCAATGAGTTTAAGCCTGACAATTTTTTCTTCCGGATTGGAGATAAACTCTCCCTTCTTGGCCACGATTGTGCGGGTGGGGCCGCCCTCAGTGGGTTCGTATATCCGGATATTAAAGAGTTGATTTCCTTTTATCTCGTAGATAAATAAAATATATTTGTCAAATGAGTTAATAAATACACCGGCCTCCAAGGCAGCAGTGGGATTTTTTACGCCCACATCTATCAGGGCCTTGCGGCGGGCGTAATGGACATAGGGGATGGTAGAGGTATTAAAGATAACCAAGAGAAGGCTAAAGATGACCGCCATGATAAGCAGCGGGAAGATAATCCTCATCAGATTTATTCCACCCGAGCGGATAGCAATGATTTCGTTGTCATGGGATAGGCGGCCCAAAGATAACATAATCGCACTTAAGACAGCGATCGGCAGTGTATAGACAAACAAATCAGGAATCAGATAAAGGAAAAGTTTCCCGACGCTAAAGATATCCACGCCTTTATTTATGACCAGGTCAGTTATTTTTACCAGGTTTCCCAAGAGCATTACAAAGGTAAGTAGGGCGACCGCTAATAAAACCAGATTCATAAATTCATTCAATATGTAATTGCGTAGTATCTTCATAATTTAATTTGCTACCGTCAATACAAATACGGTTCTTGCACCATTGTCTTTTAAGACGCGACTTGCCTCGGAACAGGTTGCGCCGGTAGTTAAGACATCATCTACCAGAATAATCATTTTGTCTTTTATTTTACTGGCGTCGCGTAAGGCGAAACTATTTTTTACATTCAGTAAGCGCTTTTCTTCAGATAAATCTGTTTGCGTTGCTGTCTGCCGTACGCGCCAGAGGTTATCAGAAGAGAGTTCTAATTTAAACTCTTTACTTAAATGTTCGGCCAGAATTTGCGCCTGATTAAATTCTCTTTCGCGTAACCTATTTTTATGTAAAGGTATGGGGATGAACATATCAAAATATTCTAAGGGCGGAAGATTGAATTCATGGATAAATTCAATCAAAAGATAAGAGATTACACTTCCTAGTTGCTGGAGGCCTTCGTATTTGAACTTATGGATAAGTTCTTTCACTACCCCTTCATAGATACACGGGCTAAAGGCGCGGTCAAAATGCAATTGTTTTTTAAGGCATCTATTACAAACCTTATATCGGGAAGTTTTACCATCTAAGTATCGTCCACAGCGCAGGCAAAAAGGAGGTAAGTTCTTTTTTATCCTCAGCCAGCAATTGAGACAGACAATATCTTTGATGTTTGCAAGATCCCGAAGGGACCTTTTGCATATAATACAGCAGGGAGGATAAATTATATTTAAGAAACTCTGGATATACCTTTTAAACACATTGCTATAATAACATTGACAGGGGGTTTTAGCAAGGGTAAAATAAATAAAATGTGGTTTTGGATTAGAGATGGAAAATCTAACGCTTAAACAATATAAACTCCGGCTTCTTGAGCTTCTTAAGGAAAAGGCAGTGCAGAAAGGGAGGATTAAGCTTTCCAGCGGCAAAATCAGTAATTTTTATGTTGATGGCCGCCTGATCACCTTAACCCCTGTTGGGGCATGGCTTGTTGCCAATATTATCCTCCGTATGCTAAAGGGCAAAAAAATCGATGCGGTGGGCGGGCCTACTTTAGGCGCTGACCCCATTGTGGGTGCGTTGGCCTGCATGGCTTATTTAAGAAATATACCGCTTAAAACATTTATTGTTAGAAAGAAAAAGAAAGAGCATGGTATGAGGCGTCTGGTGGAAGGCCCACAACTTAAGAAGGGTTCGCATGTGGTACTCATAGATGATGTGGCCACGACGGGTAGCTCCTTAATCGAGGCAAAAGAGATTTTAAACAAGATGGGTATTAAGATTGAGTACGCTATTGTTTTGGTAGATAGACAAGAGGGTGCCCAAGAAAATTTAAAAAAGGCTGGTTGTAAGCTCCTTCCCATATTTAAGAAGAAAGACCTCGTTCCTTAATCTTTAAGATTTTGAAATATGCAAAAAAAATTAAAAATAGTTTTTATTTTTTTTATTTTTGGTCTTTCGGGATGCAGCCCTGAATATAATCTCGCCACAAAAAGAGAAGAAATGATTTATTATAGCACAGAGCGCGAGGTAAAGATGGGTTATAATATAGATAAAGAACTTGCTAAAGAAAAGGATTTTAAATTAGCCGATGACCCGTTATTGCAAAAGCGCGTGGAAGATATTGGCAGGCGTCTAGTAGATGTCTGTGACCGCAAGGAGATTGATTATCACTTTAAGGTTTTGGCCGATAATGAAGTAAATGCCTTTGCCTTGCCCGGTGGATATATATACATAAATAAGGGACTGATAGAGAAGACAGCCAGTGATGATGAGTTAGCCGCAGTAATCGGCCATGAGATAGGTCATATCGTGGCGCGGCATAGTGTAAAAAAATTACAGGCCGCCATGGGTTATGCCTTGATTCGTCTGGCTACTACCGCAATTCCCCAAGCACAAGAGGCAAATGTAGCAGCAGATTATGCCTTTACCCAGATCTTGGCCGGTTATTCCCGCGACGATGAGTTGCTTGCAGATAGACTGGGGGCACGCTATTGTAAACTTGCCGGTTATGATCCTCGGGCAATGATAACTTTCTTAAAAAGGTTACAAGAGATTAATCGCAAGAAGCCCTTAAAACCAAGGTCTTACTTAAAAACTCACCCCTATGTCCCTGACCGTATCAGGACGGTAAGGCAGGAACTGGGAGAGGATTTGAGTTTTGATGATTTTATCAATATCGAACAGGTCCATGAGCATCCTTTAGGCAAATAGATGATTCACGAATTTTTATCTTTAGTTGACATTGAGAATTTTCAGGCCATTTATCAGAAGGATATTTCTGATGATAAATATTTTGGCTTGCCTCTTGAGCCAATCATTGCCTGTGAGAAACGCCTGCGTGCGGCAAACGAACGGGGTATAGCTTATTTTTCTATGGAATATGGACTGGCAACGAGTTTTTACAATAAATTTACTACTCATCGCCCCATTGATTTTAAAAACAAGACCCAAGAACATGAGGTATTTTCAAACTTTAGACTCGCGGACTATTTCTTCACTTTAAAAATGGATAGCATCATTGATTTGCCTATTTATAGTGGTGGTCTGGGTGTGTTGGCAGGAGATACCCTAAAGACGATGGCGGATTATAAACTTGCCGCCGTTGGCATTGGGATGCTCTGGAATACCGGCTATTTTAGACAGAAGTTTTGGTTTAAGTATGGCCAGTTGCCGGAGAAGATACATTGGGATGTCTATTCTTACCCTGGCCTCGTTCCTTTAAAAAATAGAGTAAAGATTTCATTAAGAAACGAAGAGATAATTTTAAGATTATGGAAATATTACATTTATAGTTATAAACACGATTATGCGCTGCCGCTGATATTACTTGATGCAAATATTGAGCCGAACAGTAATAAGATGAGGTCCTTGACTGATCAACTCTACCGTAGCGACGATGTTTGGATTAGGGTAATGCAGAGGGTTATTTTAGGTATGGGAGGGGTGGCGGCCTTAAAAGAAATGGGTTACCATATCGACCTTTTCCATTTAAACGAAGGACATGCCGCATTTGCCTTTCTTGAAAAGGCAAGGGGGCTTTCTAAAAAAGAGATAGAAGCGTTAAAAGGACATTTTTTCTATACCTGCCATACGCCCGTTGAGGCTGGTCATGACCGATTTCGCTGCGAAGATTTGAGTAAAATTTTAAAAAAGGAAGATTTTGAAATTGTTCAGGAATACGGCAGGGATGTGGCTGGCTGGATAAATCTTACCCATCTTGCAATGAATGTCTCTTCGGTGACAAATGCCGTATCTAAGAGTCATCAGAAAGTTATGCATCTTCAATTTCCCCGCTATCGGGAGACAATTAAATATGTAACTAATGGGGTGCATCACCATACCTGGCTCTCCGATAGATTTATGAATCTTTTTGAAAAATTTTCTTCCACTTTTGTAGATGTAAAAGCCAATCCTTATATTCTGGCAAAGGCAAGGGATTTGCGGCAAGACCAGGATTTTCGGCGAGATTTGTGGCTGGCGCATCAGGAGAATAAAGCTGACTTATGCCGTCTCCTTGAAAAATGGAAGTTAGATAAGGATGTCTTTACGATTTGCTGGGCACGTCGGGTAGCTGCCTACAAAAGGCCAAGTATGATATTTTATGACATAAATCGGCTTTTAGATATTGCCAAAAAAATCGGCCCCCTTCAGATAATTTTTGCAGGGAAGGCTCATCCGGCGGACAATTTAGGATATACATTTATAAATGAAATATTGGATAAGGTAGATGGATTGACTGATGTCTACGATTACTTAAGGATTATCCTGCTTGAAAATTATGAGATATATTTAGCAAAATTACTGACTTCTAGCGTGGATGTCTGGTTAAACAACCCACTGCCGCCTTTTGAGGCATCAGGTACAAGCGGCATGAAGGCGATTTTAAACGGCATAATCCAGTTAACCACCTTGGATGGTTGGGTGGCGGAGGCTGCCCATAACAATATCGGAAAGATTTTTGGTTATCGATATGAAGAGCCAAAATTAGGCAGTGAATATGACTTGCATCTAGAATCAGACAGTCAGCAGCTCTATTTAGCATTGGAGGAATTGGTTCACCTCTATTATAGAACAAATAAGAGAGGAAAAGTTGATCTTTCTTCACCCTGGATTGATATGATGATTGATTGCATTGCCACCGCCGCGGAATTCAATACCTATAGGATGCTTGATAATTATAAACACTCTATCTGGCATATTTATTAGTTAAAGGAGGATGGGATGATTGAAAAAAGAGAATTTAAAGGAAAACCGGTGATTATTTTAAAACGTAGCGAAAATGATAGATTCCCTTTTTCTTTTGGGTTAGCCAAGGCGCGGCTTATCTTAGAGCATATTGAAGAGATAAAGAAATTTGTAGAAGAGCAGAGCAAATCTTCAGCATAAAAAATACGGAAGAACTTCCCCTCCAGAATTCTAAATAATTATGGTGCGGAGAGGGGGAGTTGAACCCCCAAGGGCAAAGCCCATATGCTCCTGAAGCATACGCGTATACCAATTCCGCCATCTCCGCAAAGCAATCCCAGTATAACTTAGAGTTGAGTTTCTGTCAATCTTGCCTTTTCTGGATAAAAGAATTGCGACTGCCTTTCTTTGTTGTTATAATAACCCTTATGTTTTTAGAATATTTTAAAATCAGTTTGGGTGCGGTGCTGCAGATATTCATTCTGGGGCTGGCGGGTTTTATTTTGGTCAAAAGAGCAATTTTGGGTCACGCTGCCTTGGATATCTTGAGTCGTTTGGTAGTAGAAGTTACACTGCCGGCTTTAATCTTTACCCAGTTAATCAAAGATTTTAGTTTTTCTTTGTATCCAGATTGGTGGCTTTTTCCTTTTTTAAGTGTTCTCATAACTCTTTTAGGTTTGTCAGTCGGCTATATATTTGCTACTTTTATTAAAGGGCCACACCACAAAGTACAATTTTTAAGTCTGATTGCTTTCCAGAATTCGGGATATCTGCCACTGGCGATAATATCCGTGATATTATCTGCCGATAAAGTTACCACGGCACTTACATATTTATTTTTATTTCTTTTGGGTTTTAATCTGATTATTTGGTCATTCGGGGTTTATATGCTTTCATTCCATGAAAGTAAAAAATTTGAATTCGCCAGTTTATTTAGTCCGCCAGTAGTAGCGATACTGGTGAGTTTGATTCTGGTATTTTTCGGTTTAAATAAATTTATTCCCGAACTTATTTTAAAACCCCTACGTATGGTGGGAGACTGCACTCTGCCGCTGGCGATGTTTGTTGTAGGCGGAAGTCTTACCTTGATTAAGTTAAAGCACATTGATAAAAAAGCGATTTTTTTCGTGATTTTAGCAAAATTGATTATCTTGCCGAGTTTGGGCCTGTTTTTAGTAATAAAATTTAAACTCGCGGAATTATTGGGTTTACTCATCGTCTTACAACTGGCTGTTCCACCGGCAACTTCTTTGTCCGTAATTAGCCGGCATTACAAAAAAGAAGACCTTTTAATCAGCCAGGGTATCTTCGTGGGGCATTTAATAGCTCTGATTACTTTGCCTATATTCTTGAGTTTATATTTTGCATTGGGTATGGTAAAATGAGTAAAATCATTGCCATCAACCGAAAGGCGCAGCGCGATTATGTAATTGTTGAGACCATTGAGGCAGGGATAGAATTAAAGGGGAGCGAAGTAAAATCTTTAAGAGAGGGTAGGATTAATTTAGATGATGGTTTTGGCCGTATTGAAGATAATGAAGTTATATTGTATAATACACATATTAGCCCATACGAGCAAGCGAGTTACTTTAATGTTGAACCAAGAAGACCAAGGAAATTATTATTACAAAGAAGACAGATACAGAGATTAACCGGTTTACTTACCCAGCGTGGTTTTACGCTCATTCCTTTAAAGGCATATTTTACGGACCGGGGCTTTGCCAAAATAGAACTTGCTCTTTGTAAAGGCAAAAAACTTTATGATAGAAGAGAAGCCATAAAACGTCGTGAAGCCGAACGCGAACTGCGTCGCGCCCTAAAAGGCAGGTCCAGGTAAAGGGTATCTGCAACAAGGGCTTTGATAAGAGTGTGATGCCGAGAGAGGAACTTTATCTCCCTTGGATGGGGAGGAAGCAACTAAGGGGGTGAAGAGGGCTCGACTTAAGGCACGTCGGGTAAAGGTAGCATGTCGCGGATGCAGGGTTGGCCGCGTCAACAATCCTTGCAAAAACAAACGCAAACACACCCGTGTTTAGCCGTGCACCAATGTTCGCATTGATGCCGGCGGGCGTACCAGTCTTCGGGCTTAATTAAGTCCGAAGCCTCAACCCAATCTGCCTAAGGACTGGGATTGAGCGGTTAATTTAGGCTGGCCCCAATAGATTTGCCTTTGGGATTGGGGCGAGATTTAAAAGGCTGCAATCCTGTCAATTCTGTTTATCGAAGTGGCAGGAATTAAGTTTAAAAGATAAACTAAGCATGTAGCGACTTTTACCGGACTACTTAAGGACGGCGGTTCGATTCCGCCCACCTCCACCAGTTTAAAGCGAACCGAAAGGGGAGTTTGAGGGGAAAAATATTTTCCCCTCAATGAATAGCTACTTTAGTTATGCTACGGGGTGACACCCCGAATCTTCGGGGGCCAGAGGGGCAAGAAGCCCCTATGGGGAGTGAGCGAAGCGAACGACGGTTCGATTCCGCCCACCTCCACCAGTTTAAAATGCAAAATTTAAAATTAAAAATTAAAAATTTTAGTTTTTGCCTCATTATTTTGATATTTGTATTTTGGGTTTTGAATCTGAGCGGTTGCGCCACTCTCCCTCCAACCCAGAAAGCACTGCCCACTTATTCTCTAAATGGGACAAAGTATTTTCCTCTAATTTCCTTCTGTGAGCAGGAAGGATTGACTTGGGATTACGATATTTTTACCAAGGTTATTACCTTGGAAAAGAATTCCCAAAAAATTATTTTGCGTCCAAAAGAAACAATTGTATTGGTAAATGGTAGCGAAAAGAACTTGCATTTTCCCGTTGAGATAAGACAAGGTATCGTACTTCTACCCTTGAGTTTTAAGGCGCAAATTTTTGACCCGTTATTTAAACCGGTTTCTGTCGGTCGCCTCCCTGCAGGCCCCCCACTTTGTAAAATCAGAAAAATTGTTATTGATGCCGGTCACGGAGGCAAGGACCCGGGTGCAATAGGAAGAACGGGTCTACGCGAAAAAGACGTGGTTTTGGATATTGCCCGGAAGGTGGCGCGACGCTTAGAAAAGGCCGGCAAAGAAGTAATCCTTACCCGCAGTACTGATGTCTTTGTTTCTTTAGAACGCCGCGTTGAAATAGCTAACCGCAATAATGCCGATATATTTGTCAGTATCCACGCCAATGCCAATCGCGCCAGATCTCTTTCCGGCTTTGAAGTATATTGTCTTTCCAATTCCGTGGATGATTTTAGCCGCGCCTTGGCTTTTGCAGAGAATAATAACAGTTTAAATTTAGAAGATACAAGTTTTTATAATTCTTCTTCAGATTTAAAAGCAATCGTCTGGGATATGGTCAATACTTCTAACCGACAGGAAGCGCAGGAATTAGCCAGATATTTGTGTCGTCGCATTTCTAGTGAACTGGGGGTTAAAACTAACGGCACAAAGGGAGGGCCTTTTTATGTGCTTAAATGGACGCAGATGCCGGCAGTATTAATTGAGGTAGGTTATTTATCTAATCCGGCTGAAGAGAAGATGTTAAATAGCGGCCTTTATCGTCAGCAAATCGCTGAACACATTGCAGCTGGTATTTTAGATTATTGTCAGGATTTTATTAGCGTCGTAAAGAAATGAGGACCAAACCCATCGGTATTTTTGATTCTGGTATTGGCGGATTGACAGTGGTCAAGGAAATCATGCGGCAACTACCGGGTGAGGACATTGTATATTTTGGTGATACGGCGCGCGTGCCTTACGGCACAAAGTCTAAGGAAACAGTAATCAGATTTTCTATTGAAAATATACTGTTTTTGCTTAAGCAGAATGTTAAATTAATCTGCATTGCCTGTAATACTGCTTCTAGTGTTGCCTTACCGGTTATAAGAAATCATTTTCGCGTACCACTGGTAGGAGTGATTTCGCCGGGTGCCCGGGAAGCAGTTTACGCTACCCAGAACAAACGCATCGGCGTAATTGGTACTTCGGCTACCATCAAAAGCATGGCTTATGAATTTGAAATAAAAAGTTTAGAACCAAAAGCAGTGGTAAAATCTCAGGCCTGTCCTTTGTTCGTCCCCTTTGTAGAAGAAGGATGGTTGGCAGGAGGAATAATAGAAGGTGTGGCGTTAAAGTACCTTAAGCCATTAAAGGAAAGCCACATCGATACATTAATCCTGGGTTGCACGCATTACCCCTTATTAAAGCCGGTAATTAAAAAGGTAATTGGCAAAGATGTGGTTTTGATTGATTCTGCCAAGCAAGTCGCCATAGAGATAAAAAAGATTCTTACGCTGGAAAATCTTTTGAATACCCAGCACAAAGGGAGACAGAAGTTTTATGTGAGTGATAATCCCGCGTGGTTTAAAAGCATGGCAAGGAAATTTTTAGGTCAGGGGATTAAAGAGATAAGTAGAATAACGGTTTGAGATGCACAGTATAAGTGTCGTGGTTAATTTTAGTGCAGCGCACAATTTGCGAGCTTACCGCGGTAAATGCGAGGAGCTCCACGGTCACAACTGGAAGGTAGAGGCCTGTGTTTCTTCGGCTAATTTAGATAAGGCAGGCATGGTCTTGGATTTTAAATATTTGAGGTTTAAATTGAATAAGGTCTTAGAAAAGTTAGACCATAAGTATTTAAATAGAATCGCCTATTTTAAAAAAAATAATCCCACTTCCGAAAATATCGCCCGATATATTTACGACAATCTACACACCGCTTTTAAAAACAATCCGCACCTAAATTTAAATTCGGTGACTGTTTGGGAGTCAGATAATTCCTCCGCAACCTATTATGGTAGATAAGGCGGTAGTACTTTTGTCCGGCGGCCTGGATTCCGCAACTACTTTGTATATCGCAAGAAAAAAATTTCGTTGTTTTTGTCTTATCTTTGATTATGGTCAAAGGCACAAAAAGGAAATAGAACAGGCAAAAAAAATTGCTAAGCTTTCTGGCTCAAAATATAGAGTAATTAAAATAGATTTGCCTTTAAAGTCCTCTAGTTTAATCAATAAAAAATTGGCCATCGGAAGGAACAGTCAATCTATACCGCAGACCTATGTCCCGGGCCGCAATACCATTTTTTTAAGTATTGCCCTTTCCTTGGCAGAAGATATGGGCGCTAAAGCAATATTTATCGGGGCAAATGCCTTGGATTTTTCTGGCTATCCCGACTGCCGTCCCGAATATTATCGGGCATTTAAAAGATTAGTCCGCTTGGCGACGCGGGCAGGAGTAAAAGGAGGGGAGATAAAGATTTTTACTCCCCTCATAAATTTGACCAAAGCCCAGATTATTAAAAAGGGATTGAGGTTAGGCGTGCCTTATGCATTAACCTGGTCGTGTTATCGCGGCGGGAAAAGGCCTTGCGGTAAATGTGATAGTTGTTTTTATCGCGCCAAGGGCTTTCGGCAAGCAGGCATAAAAGACCCTTTACTATGCAGGCAAAAATAGCGGAAATTTTTAAGAGTATTCAAGGCGAAGGCATTTATCAGGGCAGGGAACAGGTCTTTGTGCGTTTTTACGGTTGTAACCTAAAATGTCAATTTTGCGATACACCACTTACACATTATGAAGAATTAAGACCAGAAGAATTATTAAACCGGATTAACATATTTGGAGTGGATTACCATTCTCTTTCGCTTACGGGTGGAGAGCCCCTCTTACAGAGTGATTTTTTAAAAGAAACACTACCCTCGGTAAAGAAAGAGGGGATTAAGATATATCTGGAGACCAATGGTATTTTACATAAAGAATTAGCCGAGATTATTGATTATCTGGATATTATTGCGATGGATTTTAAATTGCCTTCTTCTACCGCCATGCCTGCGTTTTGGGATGAGCATAAAAAGTTTTTAAGAATCGCCTTAAAAAAAGAGGTATTCGTTAAAGCGGTAATTTGTAACAATACACACAAAGAGGACATTGAAAAATCCATAAATTTAATCCGTTATTTTAGAAAAGACATCCCTTTTGTTTTACAACCTGAATTTAGCCAGATGCAAGACAGCGGCCTTAAAGATGTTATTTGGCATTATAAGCATTTAGCGAGCAGTTACTTAAAGGATGTAAGGGTCCTGGCGCAATTACATAAATTACAAGGAGTAAGGTAATGAAAAAGAAAAAATCTGCCTATGAGGGCTTACAAAGAGATATCCGCAGTTTAAAGACACCAGAGATTGAAGCCTGGGAAAATCAATATCCGGATAAGATTTATACGATAAGTTTAGAGATTCCGGAGTTTACCTGTATTTGTCCTAAGACGGGGCTACCGGATTTCGCCACAATAAAAATTGATTATATCCCGGCTAAATATTGTGTGGAACTTAAGTCACTAAAATATTACATAAATTTTTACCGCAATCTGGGCATATTTCATGAGCATGTAATAAACAAAATTTTAGAGGATTTTGTGAGGGCCTGTAAGCCGCGCTGGGTAAAGATTATGGCTGAGTTTAATCCGCGGGGCGGTATAAAGACAACTATCATAAGAGAATATAGGCGAAGATGAGAATAATCAAGGCAAGAGATATTAGCCGGGTAGTTAGCGAACTTGCACAAGAGGCAAATTTTGTTTTAAGAAAAGATGTCTGGGCGGCATTAAAAGAAGCTTTAAGAAAGGAAACAAATCAGCGCGCGCGGTCTTTATGGAAGGCAATAATTGAAAATGCCACTCTTGCTAAAAACCAGAAGTTGGCGATTTGTCAAGATACGGGATTACCCATAGTTTTTGTAGAATTAGGCCAGGATGTAAAAATAGAGGGAAACTTAAAGGTAGCAATCATCAAAGGTATTGCGGCAGGTTATAAAAAAGGGTATCTGCGTAATTCCATCGTTGCCCATCCCTTGAAGAGAGGAAGGCCTTGTTATCGGCCACCCATTATCCATATTGATATAATAAAAGGCACAAGATTAAAATTAACGGTTTTACCTAAGGGTTTTGGCTGCGAGAACAAAAGTAAATTGAAGATGTTTGAACCGACGGCCGATACAAAAGAAATAAAACAATTTATATTAGATAGCGTAAAAGAGGCAGGCCCGGATGCCTGTCCGCCGTTTATTGTGGGTGTGGGGATAGGCGGCACTGCAGATTATGCGATGTTGTTGGCAAAGAAGGCATTGCTTCAGCCAATCCGTCGTTCTCAAGCCCTGGCTTCCAAACGATTAGAAAAAGAATTATTAAGACAGATTAATCAGCTGAATATCGGACCAATGGGTTTAGGGGGGAGAACTACTTGTTTAGGTGTAAACATCGAAACTTATCCCACACATATCGCAGGACTTCCGGTAGCCGTAAATATTAGTTGTCATGCCTTAAGAAGCGCAAGCAAAATAATTTAAATGAAAAGAATTTTTTTACCTTTGAGCAAAGAGATAATTAAAAATTTAAAAGCGGCAGAAGAGTTACTTTTAAACGGCATAATTTATACTGCCCGAGATCAGGCGCATAAAAGATTAGTTGAGGCGATAAAAAAACGCAAGAAATTGCCGATAGATTTAAAGAATCAGGTAATTTATTATTGTGGCCCCACACCCACTCCTAAGGGTAGAGTTATCGGTTCTTGCGGCCCGACGACTGCGGCTCGTCTGGATAAGTTTACGCCGGATTTATTAAAGGCCGGGGTAAGGGGGATGATTGGCAAAGGCAGGCGCAGCGATAAAGTGAAAGCTGCAATAAAAAAATATAAAGCCGTTTATTTCTTAGCACCCGCAGGCCTGGGCGCGCTACTCTCTACAAAAGTAAAATCTAAAGAACTCGTTGCTTATCCAGAATTAGGCCCGGAGGCAATCTATAGATTAAAAGTCCGTGATTTTCCGGTTATTGTAGGCATAGACGCAAAAGGTAAGGATAAGACCGTTTCTTCCTAACCCATTGATAAACATAGAGTTGCGATAGAACTGTCCCCACAGTCTGGGAGAAGCGGGAAGATGGTGAAATAGAAAGAAAAGAGGGAGGTATGACAAAGAGGAGTGACGGAAGAAAGGAGACAGAGTTAAGGTCGCTTAAGATTGTCCGCAATTATATAAAGTATGCGGAAGGTTCGTGCCTTATTGAGTTAGGAAATACCAAAATTATCTGCACAGCGACCGTTGAGGAGGGGGTGCCGCAGT
>JAMWDD010000111.1 GCA_023818885.1 Candidatus Omnitrophota bacterium
GGTAAACTGAATATCCTTGCTTCTTTGATATCGCAGGTCAATCTGGATCTAAGCAAGGCAGAATATATTGATTTAAGATTCCAAGAACCGACGATTAAATTAAAAGCGCTAAATGAAAAATAATTATATTTGTTCTGTAGATCTCGGCTCAAGTAAATTAGCCGGTATGGTTTGTATATTTAATAAGACCGGACAAATCATCGATATAGTGATGGATGTCCTGCCCTCAAAAGGAATTAGAAATGGAAAGATTTTTGATTTTCAAGAATTGTCTTTGGTCCTGGAAGATTTATTAAAAAAATTACAAAAAAGTTCGGGCTTAAAGATAAAAGGGTTTTTTACCAATATTTCTGCAAACGAAGTTAGGACAGGGCATTCGCGGGCGATTATGCCCTTGGCAGAAAGGGGCAGCCGGGTTATTACTGACACAGACCTGCGACGTATTAATGAGCAGGCCAAGATATTAGGGACCAGTTTAGAAGAAGAAATTATTCACCAGATTTCCCATGGTTATATAGTCGATGGTCAAAATTATTGCCTTAATCCCTCTCAGTTATACGCCCACCGTCTGGAAGTTGATTTGTATCTGGTATACGCCCGGCTTTCCTATATTCAAAACATCAGCCGCCTCGCAAGCCAGTTAGGGTTTTCTATAAAAGGGATATATTATTGCGGTTTAGCTAATCAGCAAATTATCTTTGGCAATGATAAAAGACACACGCTCGATATATTCTGCGATATCGGAGCCGATACTGTAGAATTAACGGTATTTAAAGATGGAATCCTGCAAGGCATTGCGGCATTAGTAGGGGGTGGTGATAATATAACTGAGGCGATTTCTAAAGAATTGAATATTCCGCTTAGTTTGGCGCAAGAAATTAAACAGAGTTGGGCAGTTATAGGAAATTACCAAGATTTACCAGAAGAAAAAGAGGTAATGGTAAAAAGGGCTAATACCTACGTGGCAGTGAAACAAAGAGAGATTTCCAGAATAGCCACGGAGCAGGCTTCTCGTTTATGCCAAGCAATAAAAGAGGCATTGGATAAGTTATCTTTGAATAGTGCAATTGATAACTTGGTTATTGCCGGAAGAACAGTTTTGCAAGAGGGCTTTTTAGAGAAACTGGAAGAGCTAACCGGTATTACCGTAAAACTTGCCAGAATTTCCGAACTTCCTTTTATGAACAAAGAAATAGGAAATCAATTAACCTCTTCTTCCTCCAAGGCCTTAACCTATCTTAACGCCTTGGGTTTAAGTATCTATGCCTGGGAAGTAATGCAGAGAGAAGCCTTTAAAATTATCCCTCCTTTAAAATCTCTGGCCGGGGTAATACATAAGGTAAAAGAGATTTATCAGCAGTATTTTTAATCAACGGCCGGCCAACGCTCCTTAATACGGTTGATTTATTTGAGGATAATCTTTTACTATTTAATTGACCCTGTATTTTTATGTTGTATAATATTTAATCTAAAGTTTTCATAATGATTAGAGAGAATGTCTTGGCTATCAAAAGGCAGGTCGGGTTTATCGCGTCTAAAATCAATCGCGACCCCGAACAGATAACCATCGTGGCAGTAAGCAAAGGCAGAAGTATTGAAGAGATAAAAGAAGCAATTAAAGCAGGGATAAGTGATATCGGTGAAAACAGGATCCAAGAGGCAGTGGTTAAATACAATACACTCAAGATGAGGAGACCTGAGTTCGGAAATATTAGCTGGCACTTTGTTGGTCATTTGCAGACTAATAAGGTTAAAGAAGCAGTAAGAATTTTTGATTTAATTCAGTCAGTAGATAGTCAACGCCTTGCGGCAGAGATTAATAAACAGGCAGCTCATATAGGTAAGATTCAGGATATATTGATTGAGGTAAAGACATCGCCAGAAGCAACGAAATTCGGCTTTATGCCAGAAGAAGTAATAGCGGCAATAAAAGAAATGAATAAATTAAAAAACATAAATATAAAGGGGCTGATGACCATTGCACCGCGGGTAGATGAGCCAGAAAAGGCCCGCCCTTATTTTCGCTTATTGAGAGAACTAAAAGACAATATAACCAAAGCCCTCATCCCTCTGACTCAACCCCTAATTTTATCAATGGGGATGAGTGACGATTTCCCAATAGCCATAGAAGAAGGCGCAGATATGCTTAGATTGGGGAGGGCGATTTTTTCCTAAAAGCGGGCTTTTCTTCGGAAAAGTAACCAGTTTATAACGAGAAGGATAAGGATGGAGAAGAATCTTGGCATAATCGGATTTGGAAATATGGGGCAAGCAATTGCTGAAAGATTGAGGAAAAAATACAAAATTTTTGTTTTCGATAAGGATAAAGGCAAATTAAAAAAAATAAAGGGCATTAGATTAGCGCAGGATAACATTGATCTGGTGAATAAATCAGAAATCATAATTTTGGCAGTAAAACCGCAGGATTTTGAAGGAGTTTTAAATGAAATTAAAGATTATGTAAAGAGAAAACTTTTGATTTCTATCGCCGCGGGGATAACTACCCAGTATATTGAGAAACGATTAGGAAAAGTAAGGATAATTCGGACTATGCCCAATCTTGCTATAAAGATAGGTAAGGGTTTGGTCTGTTTATGTCGGGGTAGATACGCCAAGAAAAAAGATTTAGATTTTACAAAAAAATTATTCAGTAATTTAGGAAAAACCTTGGTTATGAAAGAGGATCTGCTGGATGCGGTGACTGC
Source organism: Candidatus Omnitrophota bacterium (assembly GCA_023818885.1). Taxonomy (GTDB): domain Bacteria; phylum Omnitrophota; class Gorgyraeia; order Gygaellales; family JAMWDD01; genus JAMWDD01. The sequence continues at coordinate 2,706 of JAMWDD010000111.1, forward strand.
CATATCGGGTAGTGGGCCGGGTTTTTTCTATGATTTGATTGAAGGCAGGCCTTTAAAAGAAATCAATAATTACTTAGAGAATGTCTTTGTCCCTACATTAGCGTTGTGCGCGAAGGCAGTGGGGTTTAATTCCCAGGTAAGTCAGACGTTAGCCCAATCTACTGCCCGAGGCAGTCTTGCTTTTTTAAAAAAGACCAGACTCTCGCCGGCCAAACTAAAAAAATGCGTTGCCTCGGCCGGCGGAACTACCGAGGCAGGATTAATGGTTTTACATCGCGGTGGTTCTTTAATTCAGGCAGTAAGAGCGGCTTTAAGACGGGCAGGTGAACTTTCACGGAGGGTTTAAAAATGGGACGCATTGGAATTATCGGAGGAAGTGGATTATATAAAATAGAAGGCCTCAAAGACACAAAAGAAG
>JAMWDD010000015.1:0-1566 GCA_023818885.1 Candidatus Omnitrophota bacterium
ACCGATAGAGAAATCCTGGGAGACTCTGCGTAGGGAAATAAAGCAATTATGCGAGTTGGAAATGTATTCTTTATTTAACTGCTACATTGATATCTTTAATGAAACGCTGAATGAGTTCCGCGGTTTATCCAGGGCTCAAGACGCGCTTTTTCTGGAGCAATTGAATAAAGAAGCGCATCGGCTTTTCGGCAAAGATAAAATTACTGTGCCCGAGCTTTATTACCGGCTTAGCCTGCGGCTGCGGCATTTTCTTATTGATGAGTTTCAGGATACCAGTGTTTTGCAGTGGCTAAATATCTGCGGGATGGTAGAAGAAGCGGTTTCTAGCGGCGGCACGCTTTTCTATGTCGGAGACAAAAAACAGGCGATTTTTCGCTTCCACGGAGGAGAGGTGAGCCTGTTTGACGCGGTGAGGGAAAACTTTAAGAATTATAAAATAGATTCTTCCACTTTAAACATAAATTACCGCAGCCAAAAGCAGATCGTGGATTTTAATAACCGGGTATTTTCAGAGGATAATCTTTCCAAATTTTTGCATGATTTTATTGCGACAAAAAAGGATAATCACTTTCTTGGCCCCGCAGATATTCAGGATATCATCCGCGTTTTTGGCGACGCCCGCCAGTCATATAGAAAAGAAAATCAAGAAGGATTTGTAAAGGCAGAGTTTATTGACGCCGATGACGCGGAGAACTATGCAGAATTAATCAAGCCAAAGTTGATAAAATTAGTGGAGGAATTAAAAGTCCGTTTTGGATACGAGAATATCGCCATTCTTACCCGCAAGAACGAAGATGTAGCGCTTCTTACCGAGTGGCTGCTTGAGTATAACATTCCGGTTGAATCAGAAAAGACCCTGAATATCAGAGAGAACCCTTTGATCAAAGAGTTTATTTCTTTGCTTAAGTTCTTGAATTCTCCCATAGATAACCTGTCCTTTGCCTCATTTATAATGGGAGAGATATTTCTTAGGGCCTCTGGTTTAAAGAGGGAGGTTGTGGAAGGTTTCCTGTTTGAAATTAACCTTCTTTCTAAAGAAAGGGATATCGGCTATTTTTACAAAGAATTCCGCAGTAAATTCCCCGCTATTTGGCAGGCCTTATTAGAGGATCTTTTCCGCAGCGTCGGAATTGTCCCTTTATATGAACTGGCGCAAGGCGCTTGCGAAAAGTTAGAGGTCTTTAAAAATTTTCCGGATAGCCACGGCTTCTTTATGCGCTTATGGGAACTGGTTAAGGAAAATGCCAAAGAACATTCTACTATCAGCGCGTTTCTGGAATATTTTGACCGCGCGCCCCAGGAGCATTTGTATGTCAATGTCACCAAGTCATCTGCCGTAAAGATACTTACCATACACAAAGCCAAGGGCTTGGGTTTTGGCGCGGTAATTATTCCGTTTTTAGAAATGGAAATTAAGGTCGGCGGGGCGGGAAATAATCTTGGGCAGGGTTATCTGGTTTATGAGGATAAAGCAAAAGATGAGAATAAAATCAGGTTGCTTCGCCTAAAAAGCAAATATACCAGGTTTTCTCCGGCAGCAAAAAATATTTATGCTTGCGAATACAA
>JAMWDD010000015.1:1576-17200 GCA_023818885.1 Candidatus Omnitrophota bacterium
TTACCCGCGCCAGGCACGAGATGCATATTTTTATCCCCAAAAAAAGCGCTAATTCCCCGAACCCCGTGCGTTTATTGATTAAAGAAGTGGAGGCCGGGCAAAAAATAGATTACCTTAAAAAACGCAAAGAAATAGCGGCGCTGGAGGAAATATCCCCGGCTTCTTATAGGCAGTGGCATGATTTTTTGAAAGAAGAGTTTGCCGACCAGCTTGAGGTGATGAATTTTGAAAAGTTGCAAAAAGGCCAGATTATCCACTGCCTGCTTTCTTATATCGGCAATGCGAAAGGCAAAGATATAAATTTGCTGGTAAAACAAGCGCTGGAAAAAACCCGTTTTAAGTTTGCGCAAGTCAAGGATTTCACTGATTATGAAGAAATCGCCGCAAAGTTACTTAAAAAAGAAGAATTAAAAAAGTTTTTTTACACCGACGCGGATATTTTTTTAGAAAAAGAAATAGCTGATAGCCGCGGCCATATTAAAAGGCTGGACCGGCTGGTAGTCGGCGCGCAGGAGACCTGGATACTGGATTATAAAAGCATTAAAGTTTCTTCAGAATCTAATTTTGAGCAGATAAAAGAATATATAGGCATGGTTAAACAGATATATCCTAAAAAGGACGTGCGGGGTTATCTTTTGTATCTGGATGATTTGAGTTTGGAAGAAATTAGTTTGTAGTTCATAGACAATGCAAAGATTAATTACCTACAATTTAAGCGATAATTTTATCCAGAAATTAGGGGATTATCTGGAGGACAATTTCCTAAAAAAAGGCGCCAGTTTGGATAAACTGGCTATTGTCTTTGGAGGGAAAAGGCCGGCGCTTTTCTTAAACCGCCAGTTATCGGAGAGAATAAAAAAGAGCTTTATTCCCCCGAGGTACTTTTCTACTGATGAGTTTATGGAATATACAGTAAATAAGATTTGCCCATATGCAATGTTACCGGATTTAGACGCAAGTTTTATGCTCTATAATCTGGCGCGCAAGTTCTCGCCGCAGATTCTTAAATCGCGGGAAAGTTTTTCGCAATTCCTGCCTTGGGCAAGACAGATATTGGCCTTTATTGAGCAGTTGGACCTTGAGAAAATATCCAATGAGGCGCTCGCTAATATAAAACTTAAAGCCCAGATAGGATATGATGTGCCGCCGGCCATAAACCAATTGCTAGAGGATTTAGCGGTCTTGCGCCAGAATTTTCATCTGGCGATGAAAGAGAAAAATAGTTTTTTGCGGGGGTTTGTTTATTTCCTGGCTTCTGAATATATCAAGAAAACTGACTTTCCGGAATTTGAGCGCATCATTTTCTGTAACCTCTTTTTTATGCCTAAGGCAGAAGAAGAGGTTGTGCAGCATCTTTACAATGGAGAAAAAGCGCTTATTTTCCTGCAGGGGCGCCAGGACCGCTGGCCGGTATTAAAGAGGTTATCCGGGGTTTTTTCCGCTAAGATAGCTCCACCGCAGCCAAAAGAGCCAGATTACAAACTGCATATTTATTCTGGTTTTGATACCCAATCGCAGGCAGCCCTGGTAAGAAAGGCTTTAAGTCAGATAAAGACAACGCAAAACACTGTTATTGTGATGCCGCAGGAAGAAAACATACTGCCTTTGTTGGCAGAGATTTCCCAGGATATCAAAGAAGTTAATGTTTCCTTGGGTTATCCTGTCAGGCAAAGCAGTCTGTATTCTTTGTTTGAAACTATTTTCCAGGCGCAAAACTCCCAAAAAGAAGATGCTTACTATGCAAAGGATTATTTAAGGGTGCTGATGCATCCCTTGGTTAAGAATTTAAGGTTTACAGATGATTTTTCCTTAACCAGAGTTTTTATCCACAAGATAGAGGAATTTTTAGTAGGCGCGATAGAAAACGAATTAGCCGCAAGTCTATTTATTAAACTAAAAGAAATTGAAGAGTTAGAGAGTTTGTATATCTACGTGGAAAAGACGCTGAAGAACATGGATATTGCTGTAAAAAGAGAGCATCTAAAGGATATTATAAGACAAATACACGGGTTGTTTTTCTATTCCTGGGAAAATACCAATACCAGTTTTGATTTTTCCGTCTCTCTGGAGGCGGTCTGCCGCTGTTTATTAGAAAAAAACTCATTTAATAATTATCCTCTCAACCTGAAAGTCATGGAAAAGATAATTTCTGTCAAGAATGATTTTAAAAACGCAGTTTTTAGCAAAGAGAAATTTCCCAAAGAAGAGATTTTTAAGGTCTTTAAAGAAAAGTTGGAAAACAGCGTGGTTTCTTTTAGCGGTTCTCCCTTAAAAGGTCTGCAGATTTTAGGCCTATGGGAAACGCGCTCTTTAAACTTTGAAAACGTAATTATTATGGATGTGAACGAAACGGTCCTGCCGAAATTACAGATCTATGAGCCGCTTGTGCCGCGCGATGTGACAGTTTCCCTGGGTATAGACCGCCTGGAAAAGGATGAAGAGATGCAGCGTTATCAGTTCTACAGGCTGATATCCAGCGCTAAAAACGTGTACCTGATTTACGAAGAAAGCAAGGATAAAGAAAAGAGTCGGTTTATTGAAGAACTCATCTGGGGCAGGCAGAAAGAGAAAAATTCGCTTGAGGTTATCTCTATTCCCAGGGCAAGCTTTAAGGTAAAGGTCCTGCAGAAAAAGCTGAAGTTTGAAAAAAATAAAAAGATCCTTGATTTCTTAAAGTCTATGACCTATTCTGCCACCAGGGTGGATACTTATTTAAGTTGCCCGTTGAAATTCTATTACCGGTATGTCCTGGGCCTGGAGGAGAAAGAAAAACTGGCAGAAGATCCGGAAGGTTCTGACATAGGCAATTTTATGCATTCTCTGCTTGAGGAGGCATTCAGGGGATTTTTAAAAAGAAAACCGGTAATTGATGACAAATTTAGGGATTATTTCTTTAAAACTCTGGATAAAAGATTTAAAGAGACCTTTCACAACAGGATGAAGTCCGACGCTTTTATGCTTAAGGCCGTTGTGGATGAGCGTATGGAAAGGTTTCTGGATGAGGAGGAAAAAAGAAATGTTTCCCAGATTTTAGAGCTGGAGGTCCAAAGGAATTACATTTTAAATTCCGGCAAAAAAGAATTTAAATTTACCGCTAAGATTGACCGGATTGATAGGTTAAGCGACGATAGCCTCTTGGTTATAGATTATAAATCCGGCAGCCAAGACCCTATGCCGGCTAAATCACTGGATAAGTTAAAAATAGGAGCTTTCAGCCGCCAAAGCATTAAGCAGATAGTAAAGTCTTTCCAGTTACCTATTTATTATTACTGCCTTGAGAATATTTACCCGCATAGCCGGATAAATATAGCGCTTTATTACCTGAGGACGACAAAACTGGATTCCTATGATGAAGATTTAAATAAGGTTAGCGAAAATATGCTTTTATTAAAAGAGCCTTTAGGGTTTATAATAAGTCAGATCCAGGACCCGCAGGTGTGTTTTGAGGCGGATGATACAGACCCGCGGCTCTGCGATTATTGCCCGTATTTTTATTTATGCAGGTGATAAAATTAATAATCTTTGATTTAGACGGCACATTGGTGGATGCCTATAGAGCCATTTACAAAAGTCTGAACTTTACTTTAAGAAAATTAGGCTATAGACAGGCAAGTTTTGCGGCTTCTCGGCGCGCGGTGGGCTGGGGGGATAAGGCGCTGGTGGCTAAGTTTGTAAAAGATAAAGATGTGGATAAAGCGCGCAGCAGCTATCGGGCGCATCATAAGAAGGCGTTGCTTAGATACGCCAGAGTTTTGCCCGGAGCAAAAAAGGTCTTAAATATTTTGAAGGAAAGAAAAATAAAATTGGCTATTGCCAGCAACCGGCCGCAGAAATTCACCAATATCTTAGTCAAGCACCTAAAACTTAAAAAATATTTTGATATTATTGCTTGCGCTAAGGATAAGCATGAATTTAAGCCCAATCCTTACCTACTGCTTAAGATTATAAAAAAAATGAAAGTTAAGAAGACAGAAGCAATTTATGTGGGCGATATGGCGGTAGATGTTTATGCCGGCAAAAACGCCGGGATAAAGATGGTCGCAGTTTTGGGTGGCTCCAGCCCGATAAAAGAAATAAAGATGGCCGGGCCGCATAAACATATTGCCAAGATTTCAGATTTATTGGAGGCGTTAAGATGATGGCGCTCATATTACTTTCTATAACCAGCGTTTTGTTGGGTTCTTTTATGTTTTTAAAGCCGTCTTATGCAATTGAATTGCAAAGAAGATTTTATTTAAAAATTAATTGGAAAATGGAACCGGTATCTATGCCTCTGGAGATTCGCAATACCAAGATTATGGGATTATTTTTAATCATTTTTTCTTTTGCCATTGCGGCTTATATCTTTATTGCGAGGTGATAAAATGGAAAAAACATTGATTCAGCAGTTCTTTGCGCTCAGTCTTTTCGCTTTGCTGATAGGAATTTGTTTCTGCGATGGTTTTAAATTGCATGTGGCCAGAAAACTTGTTTGGTTTGCGATATTTCTTGCAATAAGCATTTACGTATTTTTAGAAACTGCAGAGTTTAATTTAGCGCTGATTTTGCCTATACCCACAATCCTGGCAATAATTTTAGGCAAATACGAACTTTGGAAGGCAAAAAATCTAAATAAGAACTTGACAAAATAATATTTAGTGCTACTATTTTTAGAATAATAACACTTTAAAATTATGTCTAAATTAACCAGATTTGGAGTTTCACTAGATAATAATTTGCTGGCTAAATTCGACAGCCGCATCAAGAGCAAAAATTATACCAACCGCTCAGAGGCCATCAGGGACCTGATACGCGAAGACCTGATTAAGAAAGATTGGCAAGAAGGTAAGGAAGTCGCCGGCGCTATTACCTTAATTTATGACCACCATAAGAGAGAACTGGTAAATAAGCTGATGGGCATCCAGCATGATTTTGGCGATATGATTATATCGGCTCAACACGTGCATTTAGACCACTCTAATTGCCTGGAAATTATCGCGGTCAAAGGCTCCTCCAAGAAAGCACAGCAATTAGCCGATACTTTAAAATCAGTAAAAGGGGTTAAGCACGGGACATTGAGCATGACTTCCACCGGGAAAGATATTTAGGTATTATTTTTTTGTCCATTAGTAGCACGAAAATTATATTAGTAGCACAAAAAGGAGGAGTTGTGGAAATGAAGAAAGTATTAGGGGTTATTGCCGCAGGGGTGTTTTTATCCGGCTTCTGTTTTGTGAATTTAGTTTTTGCGGCTCGCCCGCTTTCTACAGATGATACCGGCACTGTAGAAAAAGGGCATTTTGAGCTAGAATTTGGGGGTGGCTATTTTAAGGAGGTGGCACGCGCTGAAGAAACAAAAGAGGTGTTTAGGGCGACTTTTATTGATTTGACACTTACTGTCGGTCTTTTAGAGAATTGGGACATCGGATTATCCATACCTTATATTTTCATAGATAATCCCGAAGAAAAGAATATAGATGGTTTTGAGGATATAGAAATTTCTACAAAATACAGGTTATTGGAGGAAAAAAAGATTTTGCCTTCTTATGCACTTGGTGTCGCGGTAAAGACCCAATCAGCAAATGAAGACAAGGGCTTGGGAAGCGGTCAGGTGGAGGTGGCGGTAAATAATATTTTCTCTCAGGCAATAGGAAAGTTTGCCTTTCATTTGAATCTGGGTTATAATTTTTTAACCAAGCGTAAAGGCCAAGATAATACTTTTTTCTACGGGCTTGCCTTGGAATATCCGTTAATTGAGGAGAAACTTAATCTCGTCAGCGAAATTAGTGGTGAAACAAATTTTTCCGGTAATTTTGACGAGAACATCACCAGCGGTTTAGTCGGTTTTAATTATGCGCTCACCGATTGGCTGGTGTTTGATATGGGAGGAAGGTTTGGAATATCCAAGGCCGCGGCAGAATATGAAATCACCAGCGGCTTTACTTTAACTTTTTAAATAAGTAAGGAGGGTGTATGCATATACCAGATGGTTATTTAGGCCCGGCAACTAGTGGCGTAATGTACGCGGCAATGCTGCCGATATGGGGGTTGGCTGCGCGGATGGTGAAGGAAACGCTTAATCGCCGGCAGGTTCCGCTTTTGGCCATTGCTGCGGCATTCAGTTTTCTGATTATGATGTTTAATGTGCCGATACCCGGTGGCACAACCGGCCATGCAGTGGGTGCGGTGCTGGCAGCCATTCTCATCGGGCCATGGGCGGCCTGTATTGCGGTAAGTGTGGCTTTAATCGTCCAGGCGCTTTTGTTCGGCGACGGAGGAATAACTGCTATCGGCGCTAATTGTTTTAACATGGCCTTTATTGAGGTTTTTGCGGGCTATTATATTTATAAAGTTATTAGCGGTTCATCCGCAATTACTTCAGCCAGGCGCGTGATTGCCGCGGGAATTGCCGGATATGCGGCTTTAAATCTCGCTGCGCTTACCACGGCAATAATGTTTGGCCTCCAGCCGTTATTGCAGAAAACTGCAAGCGGCGAATCGCTGTATTGTCCTTATGGTTTAGGAGTGGCAATACCGGCGATGTTAGGTGAACATTTGTTAATCTTTGGCTGGGTGGAGGCAATTGTCACTGCGCTTGTGGTAAAATACCTGCAGAAGCAAGATGCGCGTCTTTTAGAAACACTAAAGGAGGTGCGCGCATGAAGGTTACAACAAAATTATGGATAGGGATAGGGATTTTAATATTGCTTTCACCTCTGGGCTTAATTTTGCCTGAACGCTTTAAAGCAGGCGATGCCTGGGGTGAATGGGGTTTAGATGGCATTAAAGAGTTGGTCGGCTATATTCCGCAAGGCCTGGAGAAACTTGCTGAACTTTGGAGCGCGCCCCTTCCGGATTATGCTTTTAAGGGATGGGAAGAAAAGGGATTGGGTAGTTTGAGCTTTGCCTATATTATATCCGCGATAGTAGGCATTGCGGTGGTGGTTTTGGCGGCTTTTTTAATCGGAAAATTATTATCTAAAAAAGAATAGCCGCGTTTTTAAAAGCCCATACCTTTGGTGCCGATTGAATTTATTGACAAAATTAGATACCGGCATTATCCTATACTCATCATTTAACAGGAGAATTGCTATGTTAAGAAGGTTTATTTTATATCTGGTGCGCTGGCAGTTGAGCACGCCCATTCTTTGGCTGGTGGTGCGCCGGATGGGCACCGGCATCTGGGCTACAATAATTGCTAATTTAATCGGTGGCGCGATATTTTTCTGGGTGGACAGGTTTATCTTTACCTCTAAAGCGGTTGAAATATGGCACGTAAAAGAAGGCCGTTGCGATAAATGCGGCGCGGTTTCGCATTTGTGGCGGCTGGTAAAAACAGTCGGTTATGACCGCAGCAATGCAAAGCCGGTATTTTTATGTATGAAGTGTTCTAAGGAAAAGACAGATGCTTTGCGGGCTCAAGGTATTCCTGTGCGGGGAAAAAGCAGGTGAGTAAGCGCAGATTTATCCGTAGTTCTATATTGGCTGTCTGTTCTTTTATCAGGGAGTCAGTACTGTCTGACGCCTATGCCGCGAAAAAAGGACTTTTGCAGGCGCGCGATGCGCGCTTTAAACTTTTGATTATTTTTACACTTCTTCTGGCGGTCTTGTTTTCCAAAAATATTATTTTTATCCTATCTATTTATGGGCTCTGTCTTTTGTTTGCCCTGGCGTCTTCCATAAATATCGCCTTTTTCTTAAAACGCACCTGGATTTTTATGCCGCTATTTTCTCTTTTTATTGCGTTACCTGCGCTTTTTGATATCTTTTCACCCGGCCAGCCGCTGGTAAGTTTTAGAATATTTGGTTTATCTTTAATTATTACCAGGCAGGGATTAATGAGCGCAATTTTCTTTTTTGTCCGCGTTTTAACCTCGGTTTCCCTGTGTGTTCTCTTGGCGCTTACTACCCGGCATTATGTTCTGTTAAAGGCGCTGCGCATCTTCCGGGTGCCGCAGGTTTTTGTGATGACACTGGGGATGTGTTATCGTTATATCTATCTTTTTATTGAAGTCGTCCAGAATACTTATTTAGCCATCAGAAGCAGGGTAGAATTTGTTTCTTCGCTAAAGCATGGCCAGGGAATTGTGGCAGGAAACATTGCCAGCCTCTGGCAGCGCTCCTATGTTTTGCAAAACCAGGTCTACAGCGCAATGCTTTCCCGCGGCTATATGGCTGAGCCTAAAACAATGGATGAATTCCATATGAGTATTAAAGATTGGATTTTTCTGGCAATGGCAATTTTAATCTTAGTTTTAGTTTATGGCAAAAACATTATTTGAATTAAAAGGAGTTTATTTTTCCTATCTGGGAAAATTTCCGGCCTTATGCGGTGTAGATTTAAGTATTCCTGAGGGGTCAAGAGTTAGTTTTATCGGCGCCAATGGCTGTGGTAAATCTACACTTCTTCAAATGCTTGACGGCCTTCTCTTTCCTGATAAGGGCATAATTAAAGCCTTTGGCGCAGAGTTAAAAGAGAATAATTTTAATAATGAGAAATTCGCTAGAGAGTTTCGCCAATCTGTCGGTCTGGTTTTTCAGAATTCCGATGTGCAATTATTCTGCCCCACCGTAAAAGAAGACATCGTTTTCGGGCCTTTACAGCTGGGCCTAGATAAGCAGGAGATTAAAAAACGTCTGGAGCGGCTGGTAGATATTTTAGAGATTAAAGATTTATTGGATAGGGCGCCGCATCAACTTAGTATCGGTGAGAAACGCAAAGTAGCCATCGCCTCAACTTTGATTATAGAGCCTAAGGTGCTTATACTGGATGAGCCCACTGCCGGGCTTGACCCGCTTACCAGCCGGCATATCATTGATTTGCTTATTCAGGAAAATATTGCCGGAAAGACCATAATCACTGCCACGCATGACCTGCATATTGTAGAGGAAATCTCTGATCAAGTTTTCGTATTTAGCCGCGAGAAGAGAATAGTTAGGAATGGCGTGCCTAGTGATATATTAAAAGATACGGAATTATTGGAAGCGCACAATCTGGTGCACATACACAGCCACCGGCATAAGGATGGTGTGCATATTCATGCACATACACATTTGGAACACCACGCGCAAGAATAAGAAGGAGGAAGAGAGAAATGGAAATTTATACAAAAGCAGTGCAGACAAAAAATGGCCAGGTAGAAGGTGTTCAGGTGAAATGGACTGGATTTAATATCCTTTTATTTGCCGGCGGGAAAGGATTTTTAGGTTGTGGGGCATTTGATCTGGAGGCTTTAGATAAGTTTGGCGTGGCCTGCGCAATTGTAGAAAGCAGTCCTGAAAATCCTATCGGTACCTTAGAGCGGTTTTTAGAAAGAAAGATTGCGCGGCTAAATAGCCGTGCTCAAGCATTGGGGATAAAACCAGGAATGGACTGCAGCAATGCCTTAGAAGTCCTTGCCTAAAAATAAATAGGCCCGTTTTTTTACGGGCCTTGGAGAGGCGATAAACCTCTTTTGGCTTTCGCTATCCTACCTCCTTTTAAAGCCATTTTAAAGCATGCCATAAAGTTTTTAAAAAACAAGGCCAAAATAGTAATTTTAAGAAAACGCTTTCTTTAAAGACCGTTTCTCTCTATCCCATTGTTAAACAATCAGTTATGATAGAAGTGTCCCTAGGGGACAGTTCTTGCGTAACTCACTGATAATATTAGGGTTATTTAGAAACGGTCTTATTAGAGACAAAAATACCCCTCTTTCGGTTGAAAACAAGAATTTTCTCAAAGGGAATATTGTCTTACGGAAAAATGCGGCGAGATTTCTTGATTTTACCTTAAAAACGTAGCGTTGATTAAAAAGATGTAGTTTAAATTATACTTTTGTGACGTTTACTGCCTGTTCGCCTTTAGCGCCTTTTTCTACATCAAACTCAACTTCTTGGCCTTCTTGCAAAGTTCTGTAACCTTCACCTTTGATGGCGGTATGATGCACAAATACATCTTTACCCTGCTCAGTGGTGATAAAGCCATAGCCCTTTTGATTAGAGAACCACTTTACTTTACCCCTCACTACTCTTTCACCTCCTTTCTTGAGAAAATTTTTAATACACACAAAAAGCCGTAAGGCTTTCAATAGACCATCGCCTTACGGCTTAAATTTGGTTCACTATCTGCCACCTTACTAAACAAAAATAGTATACAACAAATATTATCTTTGTCAACCTAATTTTACAATTTTTATTGACAAAAGATTATTTCCTGATATTTTATATTTTAAATCTTCTGAAGAATGAAGACATTTTTTCTTTTTCATTTTTTGTTTTTATCGGAAGTTTAGTTGTGCTATAATTTTTAAATTATGAAGCTAATCCACAAAGAAATCCTTTCTCAAGATAAAGACGCCAAGATTATTAAGATTACGGTTCTTTCGCCAGAGATTGCCCAGAAGGTTAAGCCAGGCCAATTTGTTGTGCTGATGGTTGCAGAGAGGGGCGAGAGAATTCCTTTGACGGTGGTGGAAAGAAATTTAGAAGAGGGCACTATCACTTTGATTTTTCAGGAGGTGGGTCTGACGACGCGGCTTTTAGGACAATTAAATGTTGGCGCTTCACTTTTTGCTTTAGTAGGACCTTTAGGCCATCCTACCGAGATTAAAAAATATGGAAAGATAATTTTAATTGGTGGAGGTGTGGGGATTGCGGAGATTTATCCGGTGGCCCAGGCATTTAAAGAGGCAGGTAACTATATAGAGACGATTATCGGCTCGCGCACCCAGGCCTTGCTTATTTTAGAAAAAGAATTAAGAGGGGTTAGCGATGTTTTATATGTGACTACCGATGACGGCTCTTATGGTCGAAAGGGTTTTACTACTGATGTTTTAGAAGAATTATTAAGAAAAGAAAAATTTGATTTGGTCTATGCGGTCGGTCCGATACCGATGATGAAAAAGGTCTCTTTTTTAACTAAAGAATTTGGCGTAAAGACCATTGTTTCTTTAAATGCGATTATGTTGGATGGAACCGGTATGTGTGGATGTTGCAGGGTAGAAATAGGAGCAAAGACACAATTTAGTTGCGTGGATGGACCGGAGTTTGACGGCCATTTAGTGGATTGGGATGGTTTAGCCAAAAGAAATAGTATTTATACCGAGCAGGAAAAGCATATCTGCAAATTGCTCATTAAATAGATGAAAAAAATACCGGTAGAAATAAGCCAGATAAATGCAAAAGAGCGCATAAATAATTTTGGCGAGGTAGTTTTAGGATACACTGAAAAAGAAGCAGAAGAAGAGGCCTTGCGCTGCCTGCAATGTAAAAATCCCAGCTGTATTTCTGGTTGTCCGGTAGGTATCGATATTAAGAAATTTATTTTTCAGATTACTCAGAAAGATTACCGCGGCGCCTATTTTACTATCCGCCAAAAAAATAATTTCCCTTCTATCTGCGGCAGGGTTTGTCCAGCGGAGTATCAGTGTAGAAAAAGCTGTATTTTAACAAAAAAAGGACTGCCTTTTGCTTCTGATGAGGCGATAAATATACATTTTTTAGAGAGATTTATTGGTGATTATGGAATAAAGAATAATTTAGAGGTTTCCCAAAATAAAGGGAATAGATTTTCGGTCTCGGGTATAAAGGTAGCGGTGGTAGGTTCTGGGCCGGCGGGTTTGTGTTGTGCGGGAGAATTAGCCCGGGAAGGAATAAAGGTAGTGGTCTTTGAAGGCCTACATAAATTAGGCGGAGTTTTGCGTTATGGAATACCGGCATTTAGGTTGCCGCGCGATATTCTGGATTTTGAGATAAATTATTTAGAAAAATTAGGTGTGGAATTTGTCTTAAATTGCATTATCGGAAAGACAAAAACCTTAGAGGAACTTTTTAAAGAGGGATTTTCGGCGGTATTTTTAGGCCTGGGAGCAGGAACACCTTCGTTTTTGGGGATACCGGGAGAAAACCTTTGTAATATCTATTCTGCCAATGAATTTTTGACCCGCCTGAATCTTATGTCTGCTTATGAGTTTCCGCAGGCGCATACACCTATCAATGTTGGCAGGCATATGCTCGTTATCGGTGGAGGAAATACGGCAATGGATGCGGCGCGCGCAGCTTTACGCCTGCAAAGAATAAATGGATTACCTCTGGATACAACAATTGTATATCGGCGCACGGAGGTGGAGATGCCGGCGCGACGTCTGGAAATTGAACATGCGCGCCAAGAAGGCATAAAATTTGAATTTTTGGTAAAACCCACGGCCTTTCTGGGTGATGAAGCAGGTAAGGTAAAAAAGATGGTGGCTTTGCGCTGTAAATTAGGCGAACCTGATGCCTCCGGAAGGCCGCGACCAATAGAAATAGAAGGAAGCGATTTTCAGATTGATGCAGATGTGGTGATTGTTGCTATCGGCCTTAAGGCAAACCGTATTTTAACGGATGTCACTCCGGATTTAAAAATCGATAAATATGGCGATGTAATGGTTGATAAGCAGACGCAAGAGACATCCATAAAAAATGTTTTTGCTGGCGGTGATATTGTAGGAGGCGAGGGGACTGTCATTGAGGCGATGGGTATGGCCAAAAGGGCGGCCCAGGCAATAGTAGAAAGGTTTTTAAAACAATGAGATTGTAAGAAAAATACTTTGTTCTAAGCCAGAATAAGGAGGAGAAAGATGACAAAAAAAGTTGAAGACTTTATGGCAGCAGTAATCGCAAAAAATCCGGGTGAAACAGAGTTTCATCAGGCAGTGCGGGAAGTAGTGGAATCGGTGATGCCTTTTATTGAAGAGAATCCTAAATACAAAAATGCAAAAATACTTGAAAGGATGGTTGAGCCGGAAAGGGTAATAATGTTTCGCGTCCCTTGGATAGATGATAAAGGGGAGATCCAAATAAACCGCGGCTATCGGATTGAGATGAACAGCGCTATTGGTCCATACAAAGGAGGTTTGCGTTTCCATCCCAGTGTTAATCTGGGAATCTTAAAATTTCTGGCTTTTGAGCAGGTATTTAAAAATAGTTTGACTTCCTTGCCTATGGGTGGCGCCAAGGGCGGTTCTGATTTTGACCCCAAAGGTAAATCTGACAATGAAGTGATGCGATTCTGCCAGAGTTTTATGACCGAGTTATTCAGGCACATCGGACCAGATACAGATGTCCCGGCAGGAGATATCGGGGTAGGTACGCGAGAAATAGGTTATATGTTTGGCCAATATAAAAGATTGCGTAATGAATTTACCGGTGTTTTTACCGGTAAAGGTTTAAATTGGGGTGGTAGTTTAATCAGGCCGGAAGCAACGGGTTATGGTTGCGTATACTTTGCAGAAGAGATGCTTAAAACCAGAGGGGAATCTTTAAGAGGCAAGATTTGTACTATCTCAGGTTCTGGGAACGTTGCCCAGTATACAGCGGAAAAATTAATTCAGTTAGGGGCTAAAGTCGTGACACTCTCTGATTCTAATGGCTATATTTATAAGGAAGATGGCATTGGCGAAAAGGAATTAAAGTTTGTGATGGAACTTAAAAATGTGCGCCGTGGACGGATTAAGGAATGCGTAAAAGAATTCAAATGTAAATATTTTGAGGGCGAACGTCCTTGGGGTGTTAAATGTGATATGGCTTTTCCTTCTGCGACGCAGAATGAAATAGATGAAGCGGATGCCAAGAAACTTGTCAAGAATGGCTGTATCTGTGTTGCCGAAGGCGCAAATATGCCTTCCACCCCCCAGGCAATAAGAGTATTTCTGGATGCAAAAATACTTTATGCACCCGGTAAGGCTTCTAATGCCGGTGGTGTTGCTACCTCAGGTCTGGAAATGTCCCAGAATAGTCAACGGTTGTCTTGGAGTAGAGAGGAAGTAGATGAGAAGCTACGCCAGATTATGATTAGAATACATGAGTCTTGTGTTAGATATGGCAAAGAAGGGAAATTCGTCAATTACGTCAAAGGCGCTAACTTAGCTGGATTCATCAAGGTGGCGGATGCGATGTTGGATCAGGGGGTAGTTTAAATAAAATAATACACAACAAAATATGTAAAAATAGTTGTTGAAATTTGGCAAAATTAAAAATAAAATAGTATTATCTTTAGAAAACAAAACCAGGAGGCAAAAGATGTCAGAAGCGAAAGATTTAGGGCCTACGGATATAGGTCTTCAGGCAAATCTTGCCGGACTTCTTTGCTACCTCCCCTTTTTTATCGGGCTTATCTTAAGCATTGTATTTATTGTCATGGAGAAGCAAAATAAGTTTGTCCGATTTCATGCCCTACAGTCCATCTTGTTTTGCGTGGCAATGATTATAATTGGGGCGATATTGGCAGTGATTCCCATTATCGGATGGATAACGATGCCGTTGATAGGAATCCTGGCAATTATCTTGGTAATCATCTTGATGATTAAGGCCTATCAGGGAGAGAAGTTTAAGCTGCCGGTAATTGGTGAGATTGCGGAAAAAAATTCATAATTTTTGTAAACTCAGATTTTGCGTCAGGTAAGGCCACGGAAAAGGTGGCCTTTTTGTTATGAGGCCCATAAAAATATTTTTTACCCTTTTTGTCTTTCTCTTACTTTTTAATCCTGCCTGGGCAAAGCAGACCAAAGGTAGTTGGATTACCGCTAAATCTTTTGTAGTAATGGATATCGATGATGGCAGGGTATTATATTGCCGTCGGCCTTATCTGAAATTAGCCCCTGCCTCTACCACAAAAGTAATGACCGCGATGGTAGTTCTGGAGAATTCCCGTCTTGATAAGCCAGTCACCATTAGTAAAAAAGCAGCCGCTATTGAACCTTCCAAGGCATATCTTACCGAAGGCGCAACCTACACAACCTACGAATTATTGCAGGCCCTTTTGATAAGTTCGGCTAATGATGCGGCAGTAGCCTTGGCAGAGAGTATTGCCGGTAGCGAAGAGAATTTTGCCCGGTTGATGAATAAAAAGGCCAAGGCGCTGGGGATGAGGTATACACATTTTGTTAATGCCTCTGGTCTTCCGGATAAAAAGAGAAGGCAATATTCTACTGCCTATGACCTGGCCCTTTTGATGCGTTATGCATTGAGAAACAAAATCTTTGACCGGATTATCAGCACCAAATCCGCAGTGATAAGCGGTAGTGACGGAAAAAGAATTTATTTAACCAATCATAATAAATTATTAAAGACGCAGCCTAAATTTATAGTTGGAAAAACCGGCTATACTTTAGAGGCAAAACATTGTTTTCTGGGTGCGGATTATGGGGTGCGTAAGAATATCGTATTTTCCATTCTTTACTCGCGTAATCCCTGGCAAGATATAAAGAGATTAGCGGTTTATGGTTTACGTCTTGAGAAAAAGAAATAATTGCTTTACCCTCTCTTTAGAATATGATATGATATAAAAAAATTATTTGAAGAGGAGGAAAGAAATAGTGAAAAGATTTAAGTTCTTTGTAATTATGATTTTTCTTTTGAGTTTGGGTAAAACTGCTTCTGCCGGAAAGGACTGTGTTTCTCCTACGGCAAAGGCAATAAAGGATTATGCGCTTTCCCTTTATAAAAAGGGCGAATATGCAGATGCGCAATACGAATTTATGAAGTGTCTGATGGTTGAGCCGGAATGTGGCATTTGTAATGAATATTATGAAAAATTAAGTACGATGCCTAAGGAAAAAGCACTTACTCCTCAGGAGGCATTGGCACGCTATGAAAAACCACCGGTAGCGGTTTTAGCATCCCAGC
>JAMWDD010000016.1 GCA_023818885.1 Candidatus Omnitrophota bacterium
TAGTGGAATTTTGTCATTCGGTAAAGATAAATATGGAAGCAGAAAAAGCTTTAAGTTAAAAGGAGCATTTTTACTTAGGAGGCAGTCTCTTAAAAAGAGGCTGCCTTTTTTGTTTATGTATACCCCCTTTTTTTTAGAGACGCTTTCCTCCCCAATCGGGAAGGTGTCTTTGCTTTGAAGCGGAAAGTGTCCCTCGCAGGGGACACTTTCCTGATTATGGGAGGGGCGCTTTTCTGATTAGCGAGGAAAACGTCTCGGAAAAAAACATGCTTTTTGTTTATGTTGACTTTTTGTGCTAGTGTGGTATGATAAAAAATCTATAAATACGAGGCCTAAGTAATGGCGATTTCAAAAGATACGGTAAAATATGTAGCGCATCTGGCACGGATTAAGTTGACTGAGGAGGAATTGAATACTTTTTCTGGCCAGTTGGAAGAGGTATTAAAGTATATGGAGAAACTGAATAAGTTAGATATCTCCTCTATTTCACCTACCAGCCACATCTTGCCAATCAAAAATGTCTATAGAGAAGACAAGATCAGGCCTTCTTTAGATACCGCAGCCGTGCTTAAAAATGCTATTCAGAAAAAGGACAATCATTTTTCTGTTCCCAAGGTGATTTAAGTGGAGTTAAACGAACTTACGGCTACTCAGTTACAAAAAAAGTTAGAGGCACGCCAGATATCCTCTAGTGATATTTTTTCGGCCCTAAAGGAACAATGGAATTCAAGCGAGGCGAAGGTCAAGGCCTATGTACGGCTGACAGATTTTGCTTGCCTTGAAGGAGATGGCCTACCCATTGCCATCAAAGATAATATCTGCACGCAAGGTCTAAATACGGAGTGTTGTTCTAAGATCCTTGAGGGATTCCAGCCACCTTACGATGCTACTGTAATTAGAAAAATAAAAGAAGCGGGTTTAAGGATACAGACCGCAAAGACAAATATGGATGAGTTTGCCTTTGGTTCTTCTACTGAGAATTCTTATTTTGGCCCCACACACAATCCCTGGGATTTAGAGAGAGTTCCCGGCGGCTCATCTGGCGGCTCAGCAGCAGCGGTTGCCTCAAACGAAGCCATCTGGGCGCTGGGTTCGGATACAGGTGGTTCTATAAGGCAGCCGGCGAGTTTCTGCGGAGTAGTCGGCTTAAAACCAACTTATGGCCGGGTTTCGCGTTATGGCTTGATTGCCTTTGCTTCCAGTTTGGATCAGATTGGACCAATAACCAAAGATGTAACTGATTGTGCCTGGCTCCTAAATATCATTGCTGGATACGATCCTCAGGATTCCACATCCGTAGATCTGCCTGTGCCTGATTATACACAGGCGCTGATAAACGATGTTAAAGGGATAAAGATTGGAATTCCCCAAGAATATTTTAGAGAAGGGATGGATAAAGAAGTTAGAAGCTGTATTTTGGAGGCAATAAGCCAATTAGAGAAATTGGGTGCGAAAGTCCAAGAGATTCATCTTCCTCATACTGAATATGCGGTTCCCGTTTACTATATCATTGCCACTGCCGAGGCAAGTTCAAATCTGGCAAGGTTTGACGGAGTGCAGTATGGGCTAAGGGTTAAGGATAAAAAAGGTGGGGAAGGCAGGGATTTGATTGAGATGTATGAGCAGACGCGGGCAGAAGGTTTTGGCCCGGAGGCAAAAAGAAGGATTATTTTAGGCACATACGTGCTTTCACACGGCTATTATGAGGCGTATTATTTACGTGCTTCAAAAGTTCGGACATTAATAAAAAGAGATTTTGATGCTGCATTTAAAGAATTTGACTGTATTATAACTCCCACTTCTCCTACGCCAGCGTTTAGAATTGGAGAAAAAACTCAAGACCCTTTGAGTATGTATTTATCCGATATTTATACAATTCCGGCAAATTTAGCGGGAATCCCGGCGATTTCTCTACCTTGTGGTTTTACCAAGGCGGGATTACCCGTTGGTCTACAAATTTTAGGCAAGGCATTTGCGGAAGAGATGTTATTCCGAGTTGCTTATACTTATGAGCAGAACACACCTTGGCACCGACAGAGGCCAAAACTATGAATTATGAACCGGTAATTGGGCTAGAAGTCCATGTCCAACTGAATACCAAGACCAAGGCATTCTGTGGCTGTGCAGTGGAATTTGGCAGAGAGCCGAATTCTCTGACCTGTCCGGTTTGCTTAGGATTTCCGGGTGCTTTGCCTGTTTTAAACCAGACGGCCTTTGAATACGCCCTTAAGGTAGCCCTTGCCCTAAATTGTTCAATCCAGAAAGATACCAAGTTTGACCGCAAGAATTATTTTTATCCGGACCTGCCTAAAAATTACCAGATTTCTCAGTATGACTTGCCTTTATCCTTAAATGGTTATTTAGAGATTGAAACCCAAGATAAGATAAAGCACATCGGCATTCGCCGCGTCCATTTAGAAGAAGACGCGGGAAAACTTATTCATTTGAAAAATGAAAGTTTGGTTGATTTTAACCGTTGTGGAACACCGCTCCTGGAGATTGTCAGTGAGCCCCAAATTAATTCTGCTCAGGAGGCCTATGATTATCTTATGACACTAAAAACCGTGATTCAATATCTGGAGGTATCGGATTGCGATATGGAGAAGGGGACCCTGCGTTGTGATGCCAATATTTCCTTGCGAAAAATAGGCCAGGAGGAATTAGGCGAGAAGGTAGAGTTAAAAAATATGAATTCTTTTAAGGCGGTAAGGGATGCCTTAGATTTTGAAATCAGGCGTCAGGCCGAATTGTTATCTAAAAATAAGAAAGTAGTTCAAGAAACGCGGCTTTGGGATGATCGGCGACTTCAGACCTTTAGCATGCGGACAAAAGAAGAAGCGGCGGATTACCGTTATTTTCCCGAGCCGGATTTACCACTCTTTAGTATCCCGGATACCCTGATTGAGAAGATAAAAAATTCGCTGCCTGAACTACCCCGCAGCCGGTTAATGCGCTTGATTAAAGATTATAACCTCCCCCCTTATGATGCAAAGATAATAATTCAAGACAAGGGTCTGGCGGATTATTTTGAGGACTGTTTTAAAATTTACCCCAAGGCAAAATTGATAAGTAACTGGCTTATCGGGCCAGTTTTAGCAGAACTCAATAGCCGCAAATTAGAAATTAAACAACTTAAACTTAAGCCCGGAGATTTGATTGAACTTATAGAATCGGTGGAGGAGGGGCAAATCAGCAATCTGGTTGCCAAGGACGTTTTGAAAGCGATGCTTGATGCACCAGGAGAGTCCGCCTCTTCAATAATTAAGGAAAGGAACCTGGCGCAGATCTCCGATACTGCTAAATTGGAGGAAATAATTCAAGAGGTCTTAAAAGAGAATCCCCGTTCGGTTAAAGATTATTTGAGCGGCAAAGAAAATGCCTTAATGTTTTTAGTAGGACAGGTGATGAAAAAATCTTCTGGAAAGGCAAATCCAAAAATAGTTCAGGAGATTTTAAAAGGGAGGCTAAAAAATGTTTAAACAAAGATGGGGCTGGATTATTGGGATGTTAGTCGTGTTTTTGGCTATCACTTTTGCCAAAGCGCAGAGCGAGAAGAAGGGTGCGGCTGATGATTTATACCGGCAGATAGAACTTTTTTCCGATGCCTTAACCCTTATTCAATCTCAATATGTTGACTCAACCAAACCTAAGGATTTAATCTATGGTGCGCTAAAGGGCATGCTTAATTCCTTAGATCCGCACAGCCAGTTTCTTGACGCTGAGACCTATAATGAGTTAAAGATTGAAACCGAAGGTAAATTCGGCGGTATAGGTGTAGAGATTACGATAAAGGATGGTTTAGTAACCGTGGTCAGTCCTATAGAGGGAACTCCTGCCTGGAAGGCAGGGATAAAGGCAGGAGACAGAATTGTAAGGATAGGGAAAGAACTGACGCGGGATATGTCTCTATCAGAAGTGGTGAGAAAGATGCGCGGGAAGCCCGGCACAGAATTGAATATTACGGTTTTAAGAGAAAAAGAAGAAAGATTAATGGATTTTAAGATTATCCGCGACATCATTAAAGTGAAGGATATAAAAGTAGCCAAGATTTTAGAAGACCATATTGGTTATATTCGGCTGGTAGAATTTCGCGAAAATACCGCAAAGGATATGGAGACGGCATTAGCGAACTTAAAAAAAGAAGGGATGGATAGTTTGATTTTAGATTTACGTAACAATCCCGGTGGTTTGCTTGATTCCGCCATAAAAGTTGCAGAAAAATTTTTAGATTATGGTAAACAAATAGTTTCTACCAAAAGCCGCGTTCCTGCGCAGAACGTCTCTTATGTGGCACAATGTAAAAATCCAATTCTTGATTTACCGATGGTGGTTTTGGTTAATGAAGGTTCAGCCTCGGGTAGCGAGATTGTAGCCGGGGCGTTACAGGATTATCACCGCGCAATAATTTTAGGAAGCAAGACATTTGGTAAGGGCTCGGTACAGACGGTTATACCTCTGGGAGACGGTTCTGCCATAAGATTAACTACCAGCAAATATTTTACTCCCTTAGGCAGGGCAATCCATGGCGAAGGAATCCATCCTGATATTGTCGTTGAAGAGGAAACTTTGGATTTTGCTGCTGAAGAACTAAAAGAGAAGACAGTGCGGCAGAAGGTAGAGGAGGTATTTGAAGAAATAGAGGAGAAAGAAAAATCGCCTTTAGAAGAATATAAATACGACAACCAGCTGCTTAGGGCGGTGGATTCGTTGAAGGCAATTAAGATTTACAAAGGTACTAAAGATAAAAATGCGCAGGTCCAGGCATCGCAAGGCACACCGGTCAAGAAGTAAGCGTAAAAATAATAAAGATAAATTTATCCCGCTGTTATCATTAATTATTATTGCCCTTGTCTTGTTTATTCTTTATTCACTGCCGCGGGATAAAGAAAAAACTAAACCGACGGTGGTCCCTTTACAAAATTATTCTCTGGTGAGGACCGAATCTGTTGTGCCCCACCCGACGCTTTCTTTTGATGCTACAGAATCTCGCGAGACACAATCTGAACTAAATTCTAATCCAGAAGTTTTACAAAAGAAAGAATCCGTTACTATTGATACTAAAACCGATTTAGAAATTTTGCCAAAGAAACAAACCACTACTATCAATACCAAAGCCAATTCAGAAGTTTTAGAAAAGAAATTAGCCACTCCTGTCAATACCAAAGCCAATTCAGAAGTTTTGCAAAAGAAGGAAACATCTACGCTCAGCACCAAAGTCAATTCAGTAGTTTTAGAAAAGAAATTAGCCACTCCTGTTAATACCAAAGCCAATTCAGTAGTTTTGCCAAAGAAAGAAACTACTACTATTAACACCAAAACCGAATTAGAAAAAAAAGATGCCTCTGTTACGCTTGTGCTGTCTAAGAAAACTGAAACCTCCGTCTTCCCTTCAAAAGAAAAACTGACTACTCCTGCCCAGGCGCCAACTAAGAAAAATAATTCTGTAGTTTTGAAGCAGAAATCGCCAACAGAAAAAACGCAGACAAAAATTGCTAAAAATTCTGTAACTAAAAATACTCAATTAGTTAAATTGCCCGTTGAAATGCTGCCTAAGTTTTTTCCTAAGCCTTTGATTAAAGGAAAGATTGCGATTGTTCTGGACGATTGGGGACAGAATCTAAATAACTTTAACCTGATAAAGAATATAAGGCAGCCCCTTACCTTGGCGATTTTACCTAATTTAGTTTATTCGCGTAGAATTGCCCTGGAGGCAAAAATAAGAAATTTTGAAATAATCTTGCATCTACCGATGGAACCTTATCCCCGGCCGGGTTTGATTCTGGAAAAGGATACGATTACCACCGAAATGGACGATTTGACCATAAAGGATATCTTATTAAAGCAACTGAAGCGCCTGCCTTATATAAGAGGCGTCAATAATCATATGGGTTCAAAGGCCACAGCAGATTATAGAGTGATGAGGATTATTTTTGAGGAACTGAAGAAAAAAAATCTTTATTTTTTGGATAGTTACGTTTCTGCAAATTCAATTTGTTTTAAATTGACCAGAGGGATTAAAATCCGTTTTGCCAGAAGAGATGTATTTTTAGACAATGAAGACAACCCTGATTATATCAGGGCGCAGCTTGAAAAATTAAAACAACTGGCGCAATCACGCGGCTACGCTATTGGCATCGGCCATGACCGAAAAATAACTTTAGAAGTTTTAAAAGAAGAGTTGCCCAAGTTACAAAAACAGGGCTTTAAATTCGTCACCGTCTCAGAACTTATAAAATAGGAGAATTTAATGTTAGTGTTGGGTATTGAGACATCCTGCGATGAGACCTCGGTGGCAGTAGTACAAGACGGCAGATTCATTCTTTCTCAGGTAATTACCTCCAGTTTAAGATTTCATAAAAAGTACGGCGGAATAATACCGGAGATTGCCTCGCGCCAGCACATTGAACAAATTGGTTTTGTTATGGATAATGCCATCAGGCAGGCGGGCATAAAACTTAAAGATATTAATTTAATTGCCGTAACCGAGGGCCCGGGTCTGGTGAATTCTCTTTTGGTAGGGATTTCTTTTGCCCAGGCGCTGAGTTTTGCTTTAAAAAAACCTTTGGTCAGCATAGACCATATTCAAGCACATCTTTATGCGAATTTTTTAGAAAAGCCACTTGATTTACCTTTTATTGGCTTGGTTATTTCCGGAGGCCATACCGCGCTTTTTTTAGTGAAAAATTTTAACCAAGTTAAATTACTGGGAACAACCCTCGATGATGCCTGCGGCGAGGCCTTCGATAAGGTGGCAAAGATTTTGGGCTTGGGTTATCCGGGTGGCGTGGCGATTGAGAATTTGGTAAAGAATAAAAAATTCAAACGCATAAACTTTAGTTGCGGCAAAGAAGTAAGAGGATTAGATTTTAGTTTTAGCGGTATAAAGACGGCAGTTTTATACTATGTCAGAAGTCAGAAGTCAAAAGCCAGAAATCAGATTTTAGATATTGCTGCTTCTTTCCAGGAGGCAGTGGTGGATACTCTAATAGAAAAATCTTTTTTGGCCTGCAAGCGATATCGCATACATAAATTAGTGGTAGGAGGAGGGGTGGCGGCAAATTTAAGATTGCGCCAGCGCCTTGCCCAGCTGGAAAAGGAAACGGATATAAAAGTTTATATTCCAGCCAAAATACTTTGTACTGACAATGCTGCCATGGTAGCCGGATTAGGGTATCAACTTTATGTAAACAGGAGGTAGTTATGCTCACGCCTTATTTAATTATTATTCGTCTCGTATTTTCTGTATTTTTAAGCGGCATAGTAGGCCTGGAGCGCCAACTGCACCGTCGCACCGCCGGTCTAAGGACGCACATCTTAGTTTGTATGGGTTCCTGTCTGATTATGTTGACATCGCTATATGTTTTTGATATATATAAGGACAAAACCGCACTCGACCCGGCGCGGATTGCTGCGGGAGTAATTACCGGTATTGGCTTTTTGGGTGCGGGTACGATTATCAGGTCAGGCGAAGTCGTCAAGGGGCTTACTACCGCTGCCAGCCTCTGGATGGTCTCCGGAATAGGTCTGGCGGTGGGGTGTGGTTTCTATCTTGCCGCTTTTGTCGCAAGTATTCTGGCTTTAATCGTGCTTTTCTTTTTAAGATATCTTGAGAAAACCATATTGGGTAAAGAAGAAAAAGACACAGAGAGGGGGTGATACCAATGGCACTGCGCAAGAAGATAGAAGAAAAAATTCTTGATGTTGATGCCTCAATGCAAGGGACTTTGAATTTTAAAGAACCGGTTAATCTGCGCATCAATGGGAAATTTGAAGGAACTTTGGAGACCAAGGGAAACTTAAC
Organism: Candidatus Omnitrophota bacterium; assembly: GCA_023818885.1. Taxonomy (GTDB): domain Bacteria; phylum Omnitrophota; class Gorgyraeia; order Gygaellales; family JAMWDD01; genus JAMWDD01. The sequence goes on from JAMWDD010000016.1 coordinate 7,802, forward strand.
GATTGGAGAAAACGCTATCGTCAATGCCAATATTACCGGTGACAATATTATTATTGGAGGCAAGGTAAAAGGAAAGATTGTTGCGCGTGAGCGCTTGACTCTTTTGCCGACAGCAATTTTACAAGGTGATATGGTGCCGGCAAAATTAAATGTCGCGGAAGGTGCGATAATCGAAGGCAATTGCCGAATGCTCAATGAGTATTTTAACGCGGAAGAATTAGCGCGTTACCTAGAAGTAGATGTAAGTTCTATCTTAGAATGGGCAAACACGGGTAAGATTCCGGCGACAAGAGAGGGTAACGATTGGAAATTTGAACGCAAGGCCATTGATAACTGGGTCAACAAAGAACGCATCAGCTAAAATGGCAGAAAAATTATTAACCATAAGAGAAGTAGCGCAGAAATTAGGCATAAATGAAAACGAGGTGGTGCAACTTGCGGAGAGCGGCCAGTTACCTGCTTATAAGGTGGGAGGCGTATATCTAAGATTTAAGAAAGAGCAGGTTGAGGCCTATATGAAATATGCCAAAATTTCTGATAAGCAGAGGGCTAATTTTAGCGACTACCCTTTAAAAGATAGGATAATCGATTTCTTCTATTTTAATGACTTTTATATTCTTTCTGCCATCGTCATTTTGATTATGCTTTTGATTATATTTAAAGGATGAGAGATTAATGGCTAAAGGCAAGGGTTTCTCTGACCTGGGTTTTGCCAAGGTTGATTTAGAGAGATTTAGGCGTCGGGGTTTCCCAGAGGTTATATACTGTCCGGGCAAAACCGAGGCACAGATTACTAAGATTATCCAGGAACTGAACAAACATAAACAGCCGATTCTGCTGACTAAATTAAAACGGGATGTATATACCTGTTTAAAAAGGACCTTTCCCCGCCTGAAATATAATCCTTTAGGTGAGATTGCCTATCAAGGTAAGAAACCCTCAAGAAGAACAAAAAAATTTATCCTCTTAATTACCGCCGGCACTTCCGATATACCCGTAGCCGAGGAGGCGTATGTTACCTCAAAGGTAATGGGTGAGCGTGTAAGCAAACTTTATGATGTGGGCATAGCCGGTTGTCACCGGCTTACTGATAATTTACACCTCCTAAAAAAGGCAGGGGTGATTATTGTCGTGGCAGGTATGGAAGGGGCATTAGCCAGTTTTGTGAGCGGTCTGGTTTCTTGCCCGGTTATTGCCGTGCCTACAAGTTCAGGATACGGCGCCAATTTCTCTGGACTTTCTGCGCTTCTTACGATGCTAAATAGTTGCTCTCCGGGTGTAGCAGTGGTTAATATTGACAATGGTTTTGGCGCGGGATATTTTGCAAGTTTAATTAATAAATAAAAGACCAAACTCATTATGAATTTGAATCATAGTGTAAACTTAAAAGAAGCAATCAGATTCCACGGTCATTTAGGTCCTTATTTAGTTTTGGGTATTTTAGCCGGAGAACTGGCAGTTCGGTTACTTAAATGTAAAAAATATTTTGGATTGAAGGTAAAGGTTTGGGGTGCGGATAAAAAGCCAAAGTCCTGCCTGATTGATGGTTTGCAATTGTCCAGCGGAGCAACTTATGGCAAAGGAAACATTAAAAAGTTTAACGGTGCACAAATAAAAATAGAGGTTCTCAACGAGTTGACACAGAAAAAAATTGTTTTGCAATTCAAAGATGCCCTTTTAAAAAAATTAGAAGAAATAAAAACACACAAAGATTCAGAAATATTGGCAAGAGAACTATATAGAACAACCCCTTCTCAATTATTCAACTGTGAACTGATAACTAATAATGATTAGCTGATATGGCTTTATCGGGTTTAGATATTTACAAATTGCTTCCCAAGACAAATTGCCGCGAGTGCGGATTCCCTACGTGCCTGGCCTTTGCAATGCAATTGGCCAAAAAAGCGGTGGAGTTAGGCAGGTGTCCTTATTTAAGTCCGGAGGCAAAGGCAACCTTAGAGGAATCAAGTTTAGCGCCCATCCGTTTAATTACCTTCGGGAAAGACAAAAAGATTGAATTGGGCAACGAAACAGTATTGTTCCGACACGAAGATAAATTTTATCATCCTACGGCAGTAGGATTTATTATTGACGACAATTTAAGCGATAAAGAAATTGAGGAGAGATTAGACAGAATAAACCGATTGAAATTTGAAAGGATAGGACAATTATTAGAGCCCGAACTTGTGGCAATAAGGCAGAATGCGGATAAAAAAAGATTTGTGGAGGTCTTAAAAATAATTTCGCAGAAGATAGATCTATCCTTTGTATTAATGAGTTCTGATATTGATAGCCAGAAGGAAGCGCTGAGCTGCGTGGCAGATAAAAAACCTCTGGTACATCCTCAAGGAAAAGAGAATCTCCAGGAATTTGCAAAATTGGCGCAGGAGTTTAAGGTGCCTTTGGTCGTCTGCTCATCTGACCTTGAAGAAATGTCCCATCTCACTAAAGCGCTGAAGAAACAAGGCTGGGAGGATTTAATTTTGGATATCACGGCTAAATCCCTGACTGAAGAGATCTGGAATTTAACCCAAATCCGGCGACTTGCCTTAAAGAAAAAAGACCGTTCTTTTGGTTATCCCACCTTAATGGTCGTAGATGAGAAAGATCCTTATTTAGAAACGATTAAGGCAGCAGATTATATTGCAAAATATGCCTCAATAGTTTTAATGCAAGGAACGCAGCCCTGGCAGATTTTAAGTCTTCTTACTTTGCGCCAGAATATCTATTCTGACCCGCAAAAGCCATTACAGATTGAACCAAAGGTTTATCCGGTCGGTCAGGTTAATGAAAAATCTCCGGTCCTGGTGACCACCAATTTTTCACTTACTTATTATACGGTTTTAGGCGAGGTGGAAGCAAGTAGAATTCCTTCTTATATTATGAGTGTCGATACGGAAGGCATGTCCGTACTCACTGCTTGGGCAGCAGAAAAATTTACTCCGGATAAGATATCCAGTTCTATTGAGAGTTTCGGAGTGAAAAATTTAGTTAGGCATAACCGCTTGGTCATACCCGGTTATGTGGCCGTAATGAGTGGCGATTTAGAAGAGAAATCTGGCTGGCAGGTGATTGTTGGACCTAAAGAGGCCTCGGGGATTCCCGCTTTTTTAAAGAATTTGACCAGAACGGGTGTGGGATGAAAAAATTCAAAGTTAAATTTTATCCCGATAACAAGATTTGCGAGGTTGAGCAAGGCACTACTATTTTGGCCAGCGCCATCTCTTGCGGTGTATATATAAATTCAAGTTGCGGCGGAGAGGGGGTATGTGGGAGATGCAAAGTCATTCTTTTAAAAGGCAATGTAATTTCGCAGCCAAGCGGAAGGATTACACTTGAGGAAAGGGCCAAAAATTATTATCTGGCCTGCCAAACCACAGTTCAATCTGATTTAGAGGTCCAAATTCCTCCTGAGTCAAGAATAGACCTGGAAAAATTAAGTAAAGAGGAGTTAGATTTACGATTAAAAGGGCTTTATACAAAATCCGAAGAATTATCTTTTAGCCCTTCGGCAAAAAGAGAAAAGTTATTTCAGCATTCGCCTCTGGCCACTAAGATATACCTTGAGTTGCCACCGCCTACTCTGGAAGACAAGATAAGTGATCTGGAAAGATTGTATCGCGCCATCAGAAAGATTCAGTCCGTTCAAATAATGCAGACCGGCTTGGCGAATATACGCAGATTAGGGGGATTACTGCGTTCTAGCGAATGGAAGGTTACAGTAACTTTGGGTAAAAGAGGAGGGACAACCGAGATTGTCTTAATTGAGCCTGGCGACACCTCGCAGTACAATTTTGGTTTGGCTTTTGATATTGGGACGACAACCATCAGCGGACAATTAATCAACCTAAGGACCAAGGAGATATTGGGTACTAAGATTGAGCATAATATGCAAGCCGCTTTCGGCCCAGATGTCATTACGCGTATCATCTACGCCCAAGAGCCGGATGGGCTGGAAAAATTGCACCATGCAGTAATTGATGTAATGAATGAGATTATTCAAGATTTAACTCAAGAAAATGGGATAGATTTGAATAATGTTACTTGTGTTCTTTGTGCGGGTAATACCACGATGATTCATCTTCTATTGAGGGTTGATCCTACTTATATCCGGCGCCAACCCTATGTGCCGACCGCTAATTTTGTGCCTACTATTCGGGCAGCGGAGGCAGGGATTAAGATAAATCCGCGTGGTCTCTTATCTTGCGTGCCAGGTGTATCCAGTTATTTAGGAGGGGATCTGACTGCCGGGGTGCTTTCTTGTGGTATAGATGCGGAAAAGGAATTGTGTCTTTTGATTGATATCGGCACAAATGGAGAAATAGTTTTAGGCAACAAAGATTTTTTGATCGGTTGTGCTGCTTCTGCCGGCCCGGCTTTTGAGGGTTCAGGTGTGGCTTATGGTATGCGCGCAGCCAAAGGCGCAATTCAAAAGGTAAATATAGAGCCAGATGACTATACGGTGAAATTCAGCACTATTCTTGATGCCCGGCCGCGGGGGATATGTGGCTCTGGCTATATTGATTTAATTGCGGAGATGTTGGATAAAAAGATAATAGATAAGAGCGGTAAGATCCAAGAGACAAAAAATAAACGTCTGCGCAAAGGAGAATTTGGCTGGGAATTTGTCGTTGCCTTTAAGGAAGAAACAGATATTGACAGGGATATTGTAATTACGGAAATAGACATTGATAATTTAAAACGCGCAAAGGCCGCCATCTATGCCGGGGCTTCTATATTGGTTGAGCATATGAATTTTAATTTTTGGGATATAAAGAAGATATTTATTGCGGGCGGATTTGGCAATTACCTTGATATTGACAATGCCATAAAAATAGGATTATTACCCGATATCGAAAGAAGAAAAATTACTTTTGTGGGCAATAGTTCTTTGGCTGGCGCAAGGTCAATTTTGCTTTCTTATGAAGCGATGGAAAAGGCAGAGGAGATTGCGCGCAAAATCACCTATTTTGAATTGTCTGTGGATAATAAATATATGGATGAATATATGGCGGCATTATTTTTCCCGCATACAGATTTAAATCGGTTCCCGAGTATGAAAAGGTAAAAATGGGTTTTATAATCGCGCTTGCTGGCAAAGGCGGTACAGGTAAGACGACAATCGCTGCTCTTTTGGTAAGAGTTCTAAACGAGCAGAATAAAGGTTCTATTTTAGCGATTGATGCCGACCCGAATAGCAATCTGGCAGAATTTTTAGGTATAAAGGTAAACAAAAGCATTGGCGATATCTTAGATGATATCGCTCGTAATCCTGATATGGTGCCGAAGAGTGTGTCAAAGGATGCTTTTATTGAATACGAAGTCCAGAAGGCATTGGAGGAGACGGAAGACTTTACTGTCTTGACAATGGGTAAACCCGAAGGTCCGGGCTGCTATTGCTATGTAAACAATGTCTTAAGAAATATTATGTCTAAACTCATTGACGATTTTCATTACATCATCATTGATAATGAAGCAGGTTTAGAGCATTTATCGCGTCGGACTACGCGTTGCGCCGATTGTTTGATTGTTGTCTCTTGTCCGACAGAGGCGGATTTACGCGCCGCAAAGAGAATATTTGCGCTGGCGAAAGATTTAAAGATTAAGATACGAAGAAAAACTCTGATTGTTAATCGCGTCGATACTACCTTTGATGAGGGCGATTTTAGGAAGATAGAGGGAGTGGATTATTTAGGTTGTATTCCCGAAGATAAAGAAATATTAGAGCTCAGCCGCAGGACGAGTTCGTTAGTTTCACTTAGTAATAATGCACTGAGTTTAGAAAAATTAAGACAGATAGCAGAGAAACTATGGCAATGGAATTAGTAAAAGAGAAGTGGTTAAACGCAATTAATAAAGTTACCATTGGCTCGACCGCCGAAGAAGGCGGAAGCCGCACAAAAGTGGTTACGTTGGGCGGGGAAGAGACCCTGCCTTTCTTGCATGCCGAAGGTGCTCTACCCTATAAACCCGTCATCGCTTATGAAGTGTGGGATACACCGGCACGGGATTGGCCGGAGGGCCTAAGTTCGGTTTATGGAAAAGTACTTAATGAACCGTTTGCCTGGGCAAAGATTTGTGTTGAAGAATATAAGGCAGAGTTGCTTTGCGTAAGATTAGTGGGTGCGCATCCGGATGTGGAAAATAGGTCCGTTGAAGAAGAAGCGGATTTTATAGAAAAAATCCGTAAATCCTGTGGCGTTCCTTTAATTGTGGTGGGCTGTGGCGATACGACTAAAGATAATGCTCTTCTTCCTGTTTGTAGCCAAGTGCTGAAAGGAGAGCATTGTCTTATTGGGTCGGTTACGCAGGATAATTACAAGACGATTACCGCCAGTTGTCTGGCGGATGGACATAACATTATTGCAGAATCACCCATTGATGTCAATATTGCCAAACAACTTAATATCTTGATTTCGGATATGGGTATGCCCTTGGAGCGCATAGTTATTGATCCTACGGTGGGTGCCTTAGGTTATGGTTTTGAGTACGCTTATTCAATTATGGAACGTAGCCGCTTAGCGGCTTTAGCCGGTGATAAGATGTTGGCGATGCCGTTTATCTGTTTCGTCGGTCAGGAATCCTGGCGCGCCAAAGAGGCAAGGACTGCTGAAGACCAGCATCCGGAATGGGGAGCGGTATTAGAGCGCGGAATTATCTGGGAAGCAGTAACTGCCGCGGGATTTTTACAAGCCGGAGCAGATATTTTAGTTATGCGACATCCTAAAGCAGTAGAGATTGTGCAGAAAAACATAGAAGAACTGATGGGAAAATAAAATGTTTATTATTGGTGAATTAATTAATGGGATGTATAAGGAAGCGGGCAGAGCAATCAGAGAAAAGGATAAGTCAGTTATCCAGAGATTGGCAAAGAGGCAAAAAGAAGCAGGTGCGGATGCCCTGGATTTAAACTGCGGTCCAGTTTCCAAGGACCCAGTTTTGGATATGCGATGGTTAATTGAGACGGTACAAGAGGTAGTGGATATGCCTTTATCCTTGGATAGCACAAAGGCCAATGTGATAGAAGAGGGCTTAAAATTAGTAAAGAATAAGGCGATTATTAACTCTACATCTGCAGATAGCGAGAAGTTAGAAATTTTAGTGCCTCTGGCCATAAAGTATAACGCCTCTTTGATTGGTTTGACGCTTGATAAAAATGGCGTTCCTCAGGATAAAGACCGGCGTTTAGAATTGGCAGCAAGAATTGTTGCGGATTGCCAGGAGAAAGGATTTCCGGTTGAAAATCTATATATTGACCCAGTTGTGCTTCCAGTTAATGTCGCCCAGAATCAAGCAGGGCTGGTGCTTGAGGTATTAAAAGAATTTAAAATTATCTCTACCCCTGCGCCTAAGACAATTGTCGGGTTAAGCAATATCTCTCAAGGCACAACGAAACGTCGCCTCATCAACCGCACCTTTTTATCTATGGCCATTGCCGCTGACCTGGATGCGGCGATACTCGATCCTCTGGATGAAGAATTGATGAATACCCTTATTACTTCAGAACTTATTTTAAACAAACAGATTTACTGCGATTCGTATCTAGATGCATATCGAAAAAGATAATGTTATATAAACTAATCAATAAAAAAATACTCTACGATATTTTTAAACTTCGCCCTTTAAAAAAAAGTTTTAGCAATGCTATTGAGGGCATAATATATTTATTCTTATGCCACCGCAATATGCGTCTTATCTTTCTTGTCGGTATCGCAGTTTTTCTTTTAGGGTTATATTTTGAATTAAATGGATTAGAGTTTGCTATTTTGTTTGTTACTATCAGTGGCGTATTTATCGCGGAGATGTTCAATACCGCCATTGAATTAATCATTGACACATTCACCGATAAATATCACACCTTGGCTAAGGTAATCAAAGATATATCTGCAGGTGTAGTCCTAATCGCCTGCCTGAATGCGGTGATAGTCAGCTATTTTCTTTTTGGAAAGAAGATACTCTTTATTTTGAAATAATTTTTGGTGGCGTAGCTCAGTCCGGTAGAGCAGGCGGCTCATACCCGCTAGGTCGACGGTTCAAATCCGCCCGCCACCACTAAATTGAATTATGTTATATTTGCGGCTGAAGTATGAGCCGCAAAGGGGAGTTTGAGGGGAAAACAATTTCCCCTCAAGAATCGCTTCTTTGATGACGCTACGGGGTGACACCCCGAATTTTCGGGGGTCAGAGGGGCAAGGAGCCCCTATGAGAAAGGCGGCTCATACCCGCTAGGTCGACGGTTCAAATCCGCCCGCCACCACTAAATTGAATTATGTTATATTTGCGGCTGAAGTATGAGCCGCAAAGGGGAGTTTGAGGGGAAAGGTCTTCAATGTTTCTCCAAAAGATAAAGCAAACCATTAGAAAATACAACCTGATTCAAGAAAATGATACTGTCTTAGCAGCAGTTTCAGGAGGTCCGGATTCGGTAGCGCTTCTTTATAGTTTACACGCCTTAAGGAAAATATTAAAATTTAATCTTTATGTGGCGCACTTAGATCATGGTTTAAGAGAAGACTCTATTAAGGATAGGGAATATGTTTTGGATTTGGCAAAAAAACTTAAATTACCCGCGGTTATTGGAAGGCTGGATATCAGGGAATTACCTGAAGAGGGCTCCCTTGAAGAAATAGCGCGCAAGAAAAGACAGGAATTTTTGTTCCGGGTAGCCAAAAGGATAAAAGCAACCAAGATTGCGATAGGACACAATTGTGATGACCAGGCAGAAACGGTCTTGATGCGTATTATCCGGGGTTCCGGTCTTTATGGGCTAAATGCAATTTTACCCAAAAGAAAAATAGAGGGTTTTGTTGTGATTCGACCTTTAATAGAGATACCACGAAAAGAAATAGAGAGGTATTTAAAGAAAAAAAGAATTATTGCACGCATTGATAAATCTAATTTAGAAGATTTATATTTTCGTAATAAAATCAGAAATAAACTCCTGCCGTTATTAGAGAAAGATTTTAATCCCAATATCCGCGGCGTTCTGGCAAATCTTGCCCAGACCGCGGCGATGGATTATGATTACTTGCTAGAGAGGGCAAATAAATTATTTCCCCCTATCCCCACCCCCAATCCGAAGCAGATAAAATTTGACCTCTATAAATTAAGCCGACTGCACCCTGCAATGCTAAGGTTATCTTTGCGCCTGGCCTATAATCGGATAAAAGGGGATTTAAGAAAATTAACCTTCCAGCATTTAAAAGAAATTGAAGACCTCATTTTTAACCGGCCATTTAATTCTATTGTGGACCTGCCGGGTAATCTGTGCGTGGTGAAGAAGAAAAAGAACCTGATTTTCTCTACGCGTAAATCACGACATCTTCATATTTCCTACATTAGTTAG